>JBAVWM010000303.1:0-2856 GCA_049697815.1 Methanoregula sp.
ATCCAGCTCCCCGCATTCGTCTGCTTTGACGGATTCATCCTCTCGCATACCTACGAACCGATTGAGATGATCTCGCAGGAACAGGTAGACACGTTCCTCCCGAAGTTCAACCCTGCCGAGAAACTTGATGCAAAAGACCCCATCAGTTTCGGCATGTATGCAACACCGGAGTATTATCTTGAGTTCCGGTACGAGATGGATCAGGCACAGAAACGGGCAAAAGACGTGATTGCAAAAGTCGGCAAAGAGTTCGGCACCCTGTTTGGCAGGGACTACAGCGCCCTTGTGGAAGGCTACCAGCTGGAGGATGCGGAAACAGCGATCGTTGCCATGGGTTCGGTCTGCGGTACCGTCAAGGATGCCATCGACGAGATGCAGGCTGCCGGTAAGAAAGTCGGGCTCCTTAAGATCCGTGTCTTCCGCCCCTTCCCTTCAGAGGAGATCGCAAAGGCGCTCTCTAAAGTTAAGCGGGTTGCCGTACTCGACAAGAATGTCTCCCTTGGTGCCAAGGGAGGTGCAACCGCCATCGAGGTCAGGGACGCGATGTACGGTTCCACGATACCGGTGAAAGGGTACATCCTCGGGCTCGGAGGCAGGGATATCCGGAAGAAGGATATCAAGGAGATTATCTCCCTCTGTGAGAAAGGGATTGGCGACCAGTTCTATGGACTCAGGAAGGAGTTGATCTGAAATGGCAGAAACAAATAAGACCTCTGAACTGTTCGACTGCGGCCACCGTGCCTGCGGGGGCTGCGGTGCTGCGCTTGCCGCACGGCTTATTACGCAGGCTGCAGGAACCGAGACGATCGTCGTCAATTCCACAGGATGTATGGAGGTCTTCTCTACGCCCTACCCCGAGACCGCGTGGAAAGTACCATGGATCCATTCCCTGTTCGAGAATGCTTCCGCCGTTGCATCGGGGATTGACGCCGCGCTGAAAAAACAAGGCCGCAAGGAAAAAATTGTGATCATGGCCGGTGACGGGGCAACCTTCGATATCGGGATGATCTGTATCAGCGGGGCCTTCGAACGGGGCCATGACTTCACCTACATCTGCTATGACAACGAAGCCTACATGAATACCGGTATCCAGCGGTCCGGTGCAACACCCTACGACGCGAGTACAACAACAAGCCCGGCCGGCACACGCTCGTTCGGGAACAAACGGCCTAAGAAGGATATGCCCGCCATCCTCGCTGCCCATGGGGCGCCGTACGTGGCAACCGCCTCCATAGCGTACCCTGCGGACTTAAAACAAAAGGTCGAGAAGGCGCTCAATACGCCGGGTCCTTCCTACGTGCAGGTCCATGCCCCGTGCTGTACCGGCTGGGGTTTTGAAGGCGAACAGACAATTGCCATTGCAAAACTCGCGATCGAAACCGGCCTCTGGGTTAACTTCGAGATGATGGAGGGTAAAGTAACGAAGGTGAAAAAGGTGGTCAGGAAACCGGTTGAGGAATACTTAAAGACCCAGAAACGGTTCCGCCACCTCTTCAAACCGAAGCGCCAGGATGCGGAGATCGCTGCAATCCAGGCAATTGCCGACAGGAATGCTGAAAAGTACGGTATCGATATCAAACTCAAGAAAGAATAGCCCCAAAAAAATCCTGTTTGACGAAAATTTCCCCTTTTTTCATTTTATCAGTAACAGGAACATTTTTAAGAATTGTTTGATCCGTTCGTGAAGACTGTTGTGTCGGGAGGGTTCTCCGCAGATCCTGTCGTGGCGAATTTCCGGCAGTATGGATTTGTCGGGATCCTGACCACACCGTACATGGCAGGGAGGATGAGCGAGATTATCAAAAAGGGCCTGTTTGAAAAAAAAAGTGCTCGGTAGAACACTATCTGATTTGACCCTTTTGCGCAACCAGTCCCCCTTGAGGAACGGGGCCCACTATGATAGAGCGATTCGGGTTATCCAGAAAATCTCAAGATTTTTTTACAGGTAATACACCAAAATCCAAATATGAGATATCGCAGCGGCGGAGGCATTCCTGCATGTCCCAAAGAGCGTCAGCGTTTTTGGAAGATTTCTTCAGAGCAAAAAAAAAAGGAAAAGCCTGATCATTTTCACTAGGATCCCCGGGGTACCAGCAGATCAGACCGCTAAGTTTATTTTTCCAAACGAATTCTTCATTTAGTATGAAAGTTCTGCATATCACCTGCATCGGCCTGCTTATCCTGGCCATCCTTGTAACCGGCTGCACGAACCAGCCTGCACAAGCCCCGGCATCGCCTGCAACTACTGCCACTCCGGTCCAGACCGTGGCCACCAACCCGAAGACTCCGCCGCCCACCCTTACCAGCACCGTCTGGAAACTCGGGTGGTTTGACGATACCAACGGTGTCTGGTCCAAGGTGGCCGATGGGAGCACAATCACGGCGGCGTTCCTGAATGAAGGGAGGGTCACGGGTTCCGGTGGCTGCAACGGGTACTCCGTGGACTACCAGCTCGGCAACGAATCACATATATGGATCACGCGCCCTGTTGTCCCGGAAAAACATCTCTGCCAGACCCCGATCGGTGTGATGAGCCAGGAATCTTACTATTTCACCGACCTCCTGACGGCTGAAACCTACTCGATAACAAACGGCCAGCTCCTGATCTTTAACAAGGAGAACAGGAAGATCCTCCAGTTCGATCCCTCGTAGCACCGGCAGCAGGAATATCACCCCTTCCCGCGCAGGGACCGGGAACATCCCCGCACCGTTTTTTTATATATTGTAGAAAAAAATATTCCCCGTCGTTCTGCTATCAACATCATTAATAGGGTACAGGATGACATATGTAAGAGTCCGGGGCTCGTGGTCTAGTCGGTTATGACGTCGCCCTTACACGGCGGAGGTCGCCGGTTC
>JBAVWM010000304.1:0-5227 GCA_049697815.1 Methanoregula sp.
AGGCCATCCGGGTCGCCGGTATCGATGGGATCACGCGGAACCCAATAGCGCGGACCAGCAGGAATAGAAACGGCATATTTATTGACCGGCGCTTCTGATGACAGGCAGCGGAAGTTTCTTCGAGATATTTCTGGTAATTTCCCTTCAGGACCTGCCTAACCCGTCCGCGAGGGAAATTTCCGGATTATGCGTGGTGAAAAGCGCCTGTTTTTTGTATGCAACCCGACACTTCGGATGCCCTTTGCGATGAAAATATGATGTTCAGGGCCGGTATCAAATATCGGATGATCGATAGAGGGGATTGTTTCCTCAAAGGAGATCGTCGTCTTCTTGCAGATGAGAATCATACCAGGATTCAAAATCATTTGATCTCCCTGAAAAATTATCCCGCAACCAGTACGATTCAATTCCTTTGTTCCGGTATTTCATCCCGGTCTTCCCGGCGGTCCGTAGAAATGGTGCTTATTTGTACTTCAAAAACAATTTTCCTGCCATTTTTAATTGCATATGCATCCGGGATCCATGTCCGGTCCGGTGCCGGAAATTTGACGTACGTCTCCCATTGTTCGGATTGACAAATCCGGTATATCTGCTCTTTGATTGCCAGGTGCTCCCGGGACTCCTGTTCATAATTACATCCGGTATCAACCGCATGATAGAAGTGCTGTGTTCTTTTTTTTTTTTGATATCCGTAAATGTCCTGGCGCTCCGCAACAACCCATCCTGACAGGGAGTCCGTTCCGGTGCCGTAATGGAAGGTTTGTCCATTCTTCTCAGGAACGGTCCGGGCCGATCATTGGTTCTCCCTCAACAATTGCCTGCAGCAGCACAATGATCCCATGCACTTCTTAAAATCCTGCCCGGAAATTTGTCAGTATCCGGGGAAGGAATAATCGAAGGCACCAATAAACTCCGTTCACGCGCTCTAAAGAAAATCTGTCTTCACTTTCACCCTGCCTCTTCGAAAAGCAGTCAGGGAAGAGCAGGCCAAAAGGTGAATTGTGGCATTTGACGATCTGAAGAAGTACGGGGGGCAGGTCTATTCCGGCATGTCCGTGGGGGGGACCCATGTCTGGGAGTACCCCCACGGTATCTGGCAGGAGCAGAAGGTGACGCCGGACCGCTGGGTCTTTTCCTTCCGGTCAGACAAGAAGAGGGAACATAAGGCCCCGGAGGGTTCGGGAGCCCTCCCCGGGACACAGTACCACTGGTTCATCATCGCCCACCAGCGGGTCAGGAAGCGGGACCAGGATACCTATGAGACCGTCATGGAGGGCGTTAAATACAAGGTCGCCCACAAGAGGCCGTACTGGCGGGGCTGGAGTACGGAATACCCGGACCATGAGACGGAGCAGGAGATCCTGATACGGATACTTGAGGAGCAGCTGGCAGCGCTGAAGAACGGAGTTCCCCACGACCGCCGGGCAGGACCGGCACCTGAGGCTGACCAGGACATTGCATGCATTTTTCCTGACAATAAAGGGGCTCATGCATGGCCATAAGAAGGATCCCGGCTCTCCCGCAAATTTCGGGCAGGGGGTTTTTCCCCGGTCCCATTCCAACGTCATTCAGACGCCTAAAAAAAAAGGCCTTTGATTCACGTCAGCCTGCAAGATGCCCGATAGTAAGCGGGTAAAGCTCGGGGTACCCGATCCCTGCGATGACCGCCGGGTCGTTATAAAAAATACGCCGGGCCTCTATTGCTGAATATACACGATATATGAGAACACCGATTGTGCCATCCGGAGCACCGCCATCCAGTAAAATTTGTCCCTGTGCAATCATGTCCTTGACATAATCCGTGTGCTGTTCCATCGCCGCCTGCTCTGCCGGTGTCATAGTAGTGAGAAAATCCCGGCGTTTTGGCCGGATCAGAGAAATAAAATTCATTGTGTCGCTCATACTGCTGATTACGGTTGTCATCGGTTATAGGTATGGGACGTACCAGTTGCCTCATCGAAGCCTCCTCCGCTTTTGCTGAAATCTTTCGGAGCAGCCCGTCAATCTGTCAGACAAGTATTTTGTAAACGCAATCGAATATATGAGAAGAATAAGAAATAACGCCGTTTTGCCAGAATAATGATGATCCTTTGGAAGTATCTGAAGCCGCAGAAGTGGCTTATCGTTGTCGCGCTCGTTTTAGCGGGTATCAGTCAGCTGCTGAACCTTGTCGATCCGATTATTTTTGGAAAGATCATCGATGATTATGCCTTAAACCCGAATAACCTCCCGGAAGATGCACTGGTCGCGGGGGTGCTTTTATGGCTTGGAGTGGCTGTCGCGATCGCGGTGCTCGCCCGGGTTGCAAAAACGTTCCAGGATTATTATGCACGACTGGCAGTACAGATGTTCGGGATGCAGATATTCAATGACGGACTGAAGCAGACGCTCCGCCTGTCATATGACGAGTTCGAGGACCAGCGGAGCGGTGAGACATTATCGGTATTGATGAAAGTACGGTCGGATACCCAGACCTTCATCAATGCATTCATCAATGTCCTCTTCTCCGCTTTTGTGGGAATTGGCTTTCTCATCGCGTATTCCATCACAAAGAACTTGCTGCTGGTACCTGTTTTTATCATAGGTATTCTCGTACTGGGATCACTCACCGGGTTACTCTCTAAAAAGATCAAGACAACGCAGAGAGCGATCAACCGCGAAACGAATGAGATGGCGGGGGTGATCACCGAATCCCTCCGGAACATCGAGCTCGTGAAAAGTCTTGGCCTGACCTTCCCCGAGATCCGGAGATTACAGGAACAGAATTTAAAGATCTTCAACCTGGAGATGACGAAAGTAAAACGGGTCCGAATGCTGACTTTTTTCCAGGGGACGACCTTAAGCATCCTGAAGCAGTCGATATTGTTCATCCTCCTCTGGTTAATCTTCCGGAACGTCCTTACGACGGGGGAACTGGTATCAATGCAGTTCATCACCGCAATCATCTTCGTACCCTTGCAGGATCTTGGCACCATAATCGTGAGTTACCGCGAGGTCGAAGCGTCCGTGGGTAATTTCGACCGGCTGATGCAGAAGCCGGTTGAAGAAAGACCGGAAAACCCGATCGCGATCGACGAGCTTTCCGATATCCGTTTTGAAGATGTCGTCTTCCGTCACAAAACTGCAAAATATAACGCCATCGACGGGATTTCTTTCCACGTGAAGACAGGCGAGTCGATCGCATTTGTCGGTCCTTCCGGTGCAGGCAAGTCAACGCTCATGAAGCTCCTGGCAGGGCTATACCGGCCTGACAGCGGGGAGATATATTTCAATGGCCAGCCCTCATCACTTATCCGGTATAACCCGTTACGCAGGCAGATGGGCCTGGTAACGCAGGACCCCCAGTTATTCTCGGGTACGATAAAGGAGAACCTCCTGTTCGTGATGCCGGATGCGACCGACGAGCAGCTGATGGATGCATTGCACAAGGCTTCGTGTGATGGAATACTGAGCCGTTCTGCTCTTGGTATTGACGCGCTTATCGGGGAGGGCGGTATGATGTTGTCGGGAGGCGAGAAGCAGCGTATCTCCATTGCCCGGGCCTTGGTGCGTCATCCCCGCCTGTTGATCTTTGATGAAGCGACTTCGGCACTTGACTCGCTGACCGAAGAGGATATCACGAATACCATCAGGGATATTTCCACGAGCAAGGACCAGATTTCTCTTCTGATAGCCCATCGTCTGTCTACGATCCTGCACGCAGATGTGATCTATGTCATGGAGGCGGGAAAGATCGTTGAGACCGGTTCTCACCAGAGTCTTCTTGACCAGAAAGGTTTGTATTATGCAATGTGGCGCCAGCAGATTGGTGAACGCAGGAACCCCAAACCCTGAAAAAAATTGCAGACTCAGAAAAAAAATTTTACCATTTTCAAAATATTCCTTCACCCCCGCTGCCATTACCGGCAAAGCCCTGGCGCCCTTCACCGGTGAGCGGGTGCCCTTCGATCCCCATCCTCTTTGAAGTAAAATCCCCTTTCACTGACACGTAAGCCGGAACCGGAAACGGGCTTTCTTTTCATTTCAGCCTACAGTGGTCGATCCGGACTGAGATCGCCCACCATGAGCGTCTCTAAGCGTCCGTACTTCCGGTCGTTGGATTCACATCGGAAAACGCCGTTAAAAAAAGTGTAAGTACCGGTTGGCGGGAGACCCGGTTCACATCACTGCCTTTGCGAATGTGTCGAAACCGACCCGCTCAATAGTTGCGCCCAGGCGTTCGGGGGCTGTCCCGTTCTCCCGGTAGAACGCGATGACCTTCCTGGCCAGTGCCAGAGACTGGTCCGTAGTCAGGTCGTGGGCTATCTCCCGGCCCGGTTTTGGCGTCCCTCCCCCCTTGCCGCCGGCAACTGCCGTAAACCCGGTGTCAGTTCCGAAGAATCCGAGGTCTTTCATCCAGGAATCACTACAGCAGTTCGGGCATCCCGAGACGCCCATCTTAAACTTGGTTGGCGCGGGTTTGCCATAGAACTCCTTGTCAAGGGCGAATCCCAGGCCGGGGCTGTCCTGTTTGGCCTTCTTGCAGGCCCGTGTGCCGGGGCAGATCTGGATACTCCGTATCGTCAGGCCGATAGCCTTGGAACGGTCGGTGAACTCAGCCCATGCCTTGTCCAGGTCCTCTTCCCGTATGCCAATGATGGCAATACGCTGAGCGCCGGTGCACTTGACGAATTTTGCACCGTATTTTTCCGCAACATCGGCAATCTTTCTCAGGAGTGCAGGGTCAGCAAAACCACCGGGTATGTGCGGCGAGATCGAGAAGGTCTCCATATCTCTCTGGATGATCGCTCCCTTTTCAGGAATGTTTGTTTTTGTCATGATTTTTTAAGATCTGATGCAAGGGAAGTTCAATGTATGGATTACGGCATTTACGGTCCGGACCGCTCTTTTTGGCCAGTTTGGTTTCACGGTAAAACCCTGAATGGGCCGGGGCCGGCTTCCTTCCGGCTCGTGCCTGATGCATTCCCCCGGATGGGTTTTGCCTGGCAGGCAGTCCGGAAGATCGCCGTGAACCGGTGCCACCGGAGAGGGTGATCTTTACTAAAAACCATCCCCCGGCGGGAAATTCTGCAATCGCCTTTTTTCAGGCCTCATCCGGCGCTGGAAAGCACAGGCCCGCGTATCCGGTACCAGCGCGACCGGGGCGCTCCTGCCACAGCGGCGCCCGCGGCAGCACCGCCGATCCGTGGACCCCGGGTCCCTTGCCGGAGTCTCCTGTTCCGGGAGC
>JBAVWM010000305.1:0-3409 GCA_049697815.1 Methanoregula sp.
ACGTAATCTGCACCGGCATAACGGAGATAGCGGTCAAAGATCAGTTTATCCACGACTGAGATGATCTTTCCTTTTGTTACCGTGCGGATACCAAGCACGATGCTTGCAGTTTGTCGCTCATCCTTGCAGATCACAATAAAGTGAGCGTTTGCAATATGGGCTGCCGACCACGTATTCGGGTCGGTATATTCTCCCCAGATAACGTATGCCTGTTTCCGGTACCGGGTTGCGATCTCGAAGGCTGTGGCCTTATCCTGTTCGATGATCACGATATCATGGTCAGCGATCTTCAGGCTGTCAGCGATTGAACGGGTGAGCTCATCGTACCCGAATACAACCGTATGCCCGGTCAGCACGTGAGGTGTCTTTTTCGGCGGGGTGGGAGCAAGAATGGTAGTCAGGAACGGGGCGAGGAGGAGCGGTACCACCATGAAGATCATGATAACACCGGAGAGCATAATCTGGATGGCAAGCAGCATCGTTAAGTCGTTGGTAAACGGGAGAAGGTCGCCATATCCAACTGTTGTCATGGTATTGACGACAAACAGCAGGGCGCTAATCCATGAGAGTGGTTTATTCTCAAGAACCGGATAAAACAGGTGGAAGATATAGGTATAGAGAGCTATGAGCAGTGCAAAAGCCACGAAATAGATGGTGATCTGGATACCGGGCGAATTACGGACTGCCCGCCAGACCCGTCCACGTCGTTTATGGACCATGATCCGTCACCTCGCCGTAAAAACGGCACATCCTATGCATCTCCTCTCCGCTGCCAGCCCCATCTGTATCCCTGAAGGGAAATGCCGCTGCATTCCCGTTGCTGAGCTGTTCTCCGAGATGCAGGAGTGCAAATTTTGTGGCCGGGTGGCGATGGGTGTATTCCTCGAGGAATGCAGCTGTATCTTTTTGCAGACCATCGCAATGGGGAATACCTGGTACCAGGTCGATCCCTGTATCCTGGCAGTCCCAGTAGAGGTCCAGTTCATCTGAAGGCACTGAGATAAAAGGGAAGATCACAGGGACCGGGCTGCTTTTGTTTGGCCGGGGATGCACGAGGCGGCCGGCATCGCCAAAAAGGAACTGCGCCAGTACACCCTGCGCGACATCGTCAAGCGAGAACCCCTGCGCAATCTTTGTGACACTATCCTGTGCAGCTGCCCCTGACCCGTCTGGCGGCAGCGTTCCCAGGCAGGGTATCCTGAGCAATGCAGCGACCTTTAATGCAGCTGACAAGTCGCCCTTTCCGGTAACCACTCCTCCGGCAGGCACTGCGCTCAGCCGGATGTCCCGGCGGTCAGCAGTCAGTTTTTTCATAAAGAAGAGGAGCGCACCGCTTTTTTTATCCCCGGAAAATATGACGACAATATGGTCGCCGGAGCTCAGCCAGCGGTGCGCACGGATGGAACGTTTTGCCCGGACCTCGATATCCGCTGCGAGGTGTCGCCCGCACAGGTGCCGGCCAGAGTACGGCTGGAAGAGGACAGCCTCATTTCTGCACTTGTCGCACTGCATACAATTTTTCCTTTTTTATTCTGGCAGATAAGAGATGTTTAAGGTTGTGCTGGCATAGGCAGGGGTGCATTCGAAGATGTGATTTTATAGTCTGCCACATAATCACTCTGGTGAATATGGTCGTCGCCGCGGACCGCATCCGCTCCCTGAACAAGTACGAGAAAACCATCCTCCTTGCGCTCGAACGCGGGATGAAGCGGTACTCATGGGTACCGCTGGAAATGCTGAAGACGACAACAAACCTTTCGGAGTCCGAGATCAATTACCGGATCTCCCGCTTAATGGAGTGGGGTATGATCCGGTTCAACCCGGTGCCCTATGACGGGTACGCACTGGTCTTCGGCGGTTATGACACCCTTGCGCTTGCTACCCTGACCCGGAAAGGCACCATTTCGGCCCTCGGGACCCAGATTGGTGAGGGGAAGGAGTCCGTTGTTTACGATGCTCTCGGGCTGGGGCCGGTCGCGATCAAGTTTCACCGGGTCGGGGGGCGCTCATTTTCCTCTGCCCGGCTCAACCGCGAATACATGCCCGAGGGAGGGCACTGCCCGTGGCTGATTGCATCGAAGAAGTCCGCGGAACGCGAGTATCTCGCCCTCACAACCCTGCATCCGGCAGTAAGCGTGCCTCTGCCCATCGACCAGAACCGTCATACGGTCGTGATGTCGCTCATCAACGGGCAGAACCTGAACCGGTGCCAGCTCGATGAGCCGGGTGAAGTGTTCGACGAGATCCTGGAAAATGTTCAGAAAGCGTACCGTGCCGGCATCATCCATGCCGACCTTTCCGAGTATAATATTCTCATGGAAGACGGGAAATGCGTCCTCATCGACTGGCCCCAGTGGATGGAGACCGGCCACCAGAATGCACAGGAAATCCTTGAACGGGACATCGACAACATCCTTACGTATTTCCAGAGAAAATACCGGGTAGCCTATGACCGAAAGGATGCGATCCGATGCGTGACCGGCTGAAGGTCTTTGGTATCGACATCATCAAAGGTTCGGTACGGTCCCGTTCCCGCCGCCCGATGTATGCGCTTATCCGGATGGACGGCGGGACTATCGAGAGCGAGAGCGAGGTCTCGATGTTCCGCCTGTTCCGGATGCTGACGGCCGAGCAGCCGGATATCCTTGCCGTGGACAGCCTGCAGGAGATTGCAGCAGACCAGCGCGAACTTTACTTCTTCCTGCAGGGGCTGCCCCCGCAGACCCGTCTCGTGCAGGTGACCGGTGGTGAGCGCAAGGAGACCCTCGGGAAGGTCGCGGCCCGGTTCAATATCAGTTTCAACCGGTTCGACCCGTTTGCCGAAGCCCGCACCACGGCGCAGGTGGCATCGCTCGGGGCCGGGGCTGAGGTGATCGCCTTCGAGAACGAGAGTGAGGTGGTGGTGAGCCGTCACCGCTCCCCGGGAAAAGGCGGGTGGAGCCAGAACCGGTACGTGCGCAAGATGCACGGGGCCGTACAGCTGAAGGGCCGTGAGATCGAAATGGCCCTTGTGGCGGCCGGCCTCCGGTACGAGAAGAAGGAGACCCGGGCATTCGGCGGGTGCAGCCGGGTTGCGTTCCGGGTCTTCGCAACCCGCGACCAGGTACCGGTGCCGACCTACCGCGGGGCCGATGTGCAGGTTCGGATTCACGGGAAACGGCTTGAACGCATCCGGTTCCGGCCTTTATCGATCAAACCCCGGTATTTGATTGTTGGTATCGATCCCGGCACGACCACTGCGGCAGCTGCACTCGATCTCGACGGCAACCTGCTCCACCTCGTAAGTTCCCGGCAGATGACCATGTCGGACGTGATCGAATCGCTCTACAAGGTAGGAAAACCCCTCATCGTCGCGACCGACGTGCGGGAGATGCCGTATTCTGTGGAGAAGATTCGCCGGGCTTTCTCC
>JBAVWM010000306.1:0-4148 GCA_049697815.1 Methanoregula sp.
CACGTTACATGAGCGATATTCTTATGAATGCCCTTAAACGGGGTGTAACCGTATCAATAATGCTGGATCTCGATAACCGGAAAGGGGAAAATGAGCTTTGGGAACAGATGAAAAATAGTGGTATTACGGGAATTCCGGCACCTTCCTGTGCAAGTCGTGAAGCAAGATATTTTCCCTCCTGCCATGAAAAAGTGATTGTAATAGATACCTTATGGACACTCATTCAAAGCGGTAATTACACTGATAACAGCATACCAAAGAATGAAGTCGATGGAGATGATCCTGCAAATCCTCAGAATTATGTCCCGGGTAACCGGGATATGGGAATTGCAATTAAATCGGTTGCTCTGGCTCGTTTTTTTACAAAAATTATTCGAAGTGATATGAAATTGCAGCTCGATGCAATGGACACAGAATCACCTTCCATGGCTTCAATGGCAGGTACCAGTATTACTCTTGAAACACCCGGACCCTTGGTACTGCCTCCCCATCTTTTCCCCGGCAAGCGATTCACTTTGAAGAATAAAGTCGATGTGGTACCAATTCTCTCCCCGGATAATTATATGAAAACAATTCCTGATTTTCTGGCGTCTGCAACGAAATCCATCTATATTGAACAACAGTATATCAGAAGCACCCAACCTGAAATACGAAGACTTCTGGGGTCCATTCAGACTACGATGAAGAAAAACCCGGATATGGATGTCCGAATCATTATTGCTCTCCCCTATACTACCACATCAAAAGAAGAAATCGCATCAATAAACGGGCTTAAGGATTTTGGATTAAAAATGGGGAAAAATATTCGCTTTTTAAACTCCAGATATTTCGTTCATTGTCACAACAAATTAATTATCGTTGACGGAAAAACCGCTCTCATCAGTTCCCAGAATTGGTCGGACTTCGCGGTTATGAAAAACCGCGAAGCAGGAATCCTTATTTTTTGCCCGGAAATTGCCGACTATTATACGTTAATTTTTAATGGCGACTGGGAAACAGGTCTCAGGCATTTACCTAAAAAAGGGAGATTACGTTCAGGAACGGGTCTCGAAACACAAGAAATGATGGCAGTTGCTATTAGTGATTACGTAGAAACATAAAAAGGACACCAACACGAAGATGCGCACGCTCTTTCGCTCCTGAAGCGGATCTTTTCTCCCAAAGCTGACGCGAATTCCTGCGATGCATGATGTTATTGCGATTCCTGCGTTGCTGTCCAGAAGAGAAGACCTGATGTTTACGATATTCGGTCCATGAAGTAGATTTTTTAGCCACTTCAGAACATCAGCAATCTCAAATCCGGCCGGCCCTGGTCCGGGAAACAAATCTGATGAAGAGAGGGACACAAGGCCGTACAAGACCAGAGGAAGTTCCGTTCGGGAGTGTCTGTCTCAGATCGAATCATATGTCGGATTTGTTCCCCACCTCTGCCAGCAGGTAATAATTGCCTATTACTCCAGTTTCATCAATGTTGCATTATTCTTGTAATACTGGAACAGTCTCTCCGCCCAGTCCCGGGCTTGTGGATCGCTGCTGTACATATCTGCAGAACTATCGTAGACAGCATTGACCCTGTTGTTGAGGCCAAGGGAGAGGTACTTATCGGTTACCGTGATACCAAGGTGAAGTGGCTCATCGATCATCCAGACCCTGAAATTCTGATAGGGTTTGAGCTGTTGGATCTTGGATAAAAACGGTTCCTGCGTCAGGGCTTCACCCACATTGCGGCTCACGATAAGTTCGACCGGGATACTGGCGATGATCCGTTCTGCCAGAACATCTGCGATCTGCGGACTCATGACCGAGGAGATGCCGTGGATATATCCTGCCTGCTGGAGAATCGCGATAAAATGAGAATAGACGTGAAACATATCGTCAGTGGTATCGAATTTCACATCCGAGCTGATGAGATCCCCGATCTGGTCGAGAAATGGCCGCGGGATTCCCTCGATATCGTGGGTAGCCCAGAATTC
The DNA here is from genome assembly GCA_049697815.1 of Methanoregula sp. GTDB lineage: Archaea > Halobacteriota > Methanomicrobia > Methanomicrobiales > Methanospirillaceae > Methanoregula. The sequence goes on from JBAVWM010000306.1 coordinate 1,974, forward strand.
CCGGTGCTTCATAATCTCTCCGATCGTCATGACGAATTCCTCAATCTTGGTGACAAGGATCCTGCCGACCGGTGTAATCGCGTACCTGTGATTGACCTGTTCGATGAGGGACAGTCCCTCGAGTCTCCGGATCTTCGGGATAATCGCCTGCGAAGTGCTCCCGGTTATCTCCCTCAGTTCTGAGAGCGTTTTCGGATTTCGGGCAACGGAAAGTAATATCTGGATTTTTAATCGTGAAGAATAGATGGTCTGGATAAGCTTATAGTTTGCATTATAGACTTCCAGCGGTTCCATCGTAGTACGATATGACGAGCGGTATATATAAGTTGGCACTTTTTGTTCTCGCTGTCGCTTCGAACAATCCGGAAAAATATTCAACTGCCTTTACAGCAAAAAAATACATAATATTTAATAACCGAGATGCAGGGATGTAACAATGACAACCGCTGAGGAAAAGAAAATATACTGGCCGTCGGAAATAAAATCAGCAAGGAAATGGATCAACCACTCCTTCTCGAGTAAGGCAACACAGCCGTGCGAGTAGATGTTCGCAGCCACGACAATCATCCTGGCAGACAGGGGAAGGAGGAAGAGGCTGAAGGTAACAATCGGTATCCCGAGGAGGATAAGCACGCCGGTCAGGATGCGTTTCGTCTTCTGCTTCCCAAAGATGACCGGAATTGTCCTGACATCAGCGCCGGCGTCACCCTCCCGGTCCCGGATGTCCGGGATCATCGAAGCCATGAATCCCCACATAAAAAACAGCAGGAACGTTATCACGGTTCCCGGGCCCGGCTCCCGGTGCCAGAAAAAGACCGGCAGAAGTGAGAGGAAGATCCCCCATGCCAGTCCGACGGAGATGTTCTTTACGGCGGGAATCTCCTTGAGCCGTCGGTAACCGAGTCCTTCCGGGAGGAGGCGGAAACTGTAGAGGATACCCACGATGAACGGCGCCCCGGTAGCGAGGAGGGATGGTATGCCGGATAACGCGGATAGGACAAATGCGAGTACAAGGGAGAGAAGGGCTCCATAGTACAGGGGAGCCTCGTATCTCTTGGTAAAAGCAAAGCGGTCTTGGCGGTTGATGGCGTCCTCATCCTCATCGGTCTTCCGGTTCAGGTTATAAATCGAGAAGGCAATGAAAAACGGGATGACCGCAAGCGTCGGGTCCCACGGCAGATCCTGAATTGTGCACGACATGTATGCCATTGCAACACATTCGAAACAAAGCAGGAGCGAGCTGAAGATCAGGAGTTCAAATACCTTGTGTAATTTTCCCGTGATGAGACAGAACACCTGTTCTGAATCTTCAACAAATCCGTAAAATCTTCCGTTTGCAACCTCCAGAGATTCCATGGTATAACTAATGCACGGCGATTCACATTCATTGTTCCAATGAACATTAATCGGATCGATGAACTTGAAACTACGTGATATATATGTTAGACGGAGGTGAACCATTTGGATGCCAAAGGAAGCTTCATGGCACAATGATGAGATTTTGACTGATCTGGTTATAGAACCCCGGGAACGGCTGGCGGGGTCAGCTTCATTAATCTCCTCAAGAAACGTGCAGATACTGTTGCTTCAGGGGGTAGATTATTGTATGATAGTGGAAAACGAGGGGTGGGATCAGACGGAGGTGTTCCTGAGGCTTCTCCTGATTGGCGGACTGTATACTCCCTCAAGTCTGAAAGATCAGTCCGGGTATTTTCAGGAGACCCTCCGGAAATGTGGGATAACTCTCTACAACTCAGAATTCAGCGTTCTTGACAGCACATGGATGGGTAATTCATTGGTTACAATCGCAAAATATTTCCTGGAGTACGGGCATGAGAATAATCCGTCAGGTCCCAGGACCAGCGTCGAGGGTACTGTCACCTCGCAGCTGGATGAAATCGGTAACCTGCACATCAGGATCTTTACCAATTCAAATCCCCTCAGATCGAGTTTTAAGGCAGAACAATTCAAAGTATCCCCCATCAGCAGCTAAATTTTTATCGTTCAGGTTAGCATAAGCCACACGGGATACTGATTCTCTCCCCCGGCTGGCGGGGATACCCCGTGGTCAGTATCAGGAATTCCGGCATCTGCAACCCAGGGAACATAGCCTTTCCCCTCAAGAATGTCCCTTCCGGCAGGAATACAAGCATAATCTTTTTGATACGGCACCAC
>JBAVWM010000307.1:0-2043 GCA_049697815.1 Methanoregula sp.
AACCCCAAAGGTTTCCCGGGTTTTTTCAACAGTTTTTACCGGGGAAGGTGCAGCGGCCGGGGGGGGCGTTTCCTGAGAGACAATAAGCAGCCCGGAGTCGTGGCAGATCCTGAGTGCCCGTGCAAATTCCGCATCATTGTATTTGCGGAGACGAAACCTTGTTACTGCCCCTGCATCACCGGAATCCATTGTTATAAATGAGAGAGCCGTTTGTCCCGGATACGAACCGGTGGTTGTACGGAACATGGCAGCCTGCATTCTGCCCCTGTTCACGAGAATAAAACCTGTTCCGGTGGAAGTCTGGATCTCGACAGCCCCGCAGAAGTCCGCAAGCTCGCCCGAAAATGTTTTGTCCTGGGAATTGGTAATAATCCCCGCGTCAGTTCCTGCAGGTAATTTCATACAATGAAAGGAATCAGATCAAAGCGCGGCGACAATACGCGCTTTATTTTTCTTGAGTTCGTACCTGATCCTTCCGACATTCGCCGTTGTATCCGCAACAAGCGCTATGATTTCCTCTGCAGACAGCGGGGAAAGAATAATGGAGCCTTTTTCCAGCTCGACAAGCATCTGGGAAAGCTCACCCTTACCGAGAGAATTACCCATTGCTTCTGAGGTTCCGAGACCCGTCGAAGCCATGGCACCGAGCGCTTCAATATCTACCTTGCCGGAAACCGCACTCTCAATAACAAACCCATCTCTTCCAACAACAACCGCTGCTGATACCCCTTCCACTTTCAGAAACTCCTCTAGTAATGGTTTCAGCATTTTTTCACCACTTAATAAACATAGTTCTCTCTTCTTTTCCTTATTAAAAAATGTTAGTCTTTTTTCTTCATTCCGGCTACAAAAAACAGCGTTCATAGGATATATGCCGATAAACGGCTTATCATAAAAGAACGGTTCACTGCGCGAAAACCCCGGTGCAAAGGGTGTGGACACCGTCCTTCGTCCATCAAAAAAAAACTATATAGTCCGGCATCGTAACCCTACCACAATGCAACTCCCGAGGGGCACATTTAGTGAAATCAGAAAAAACGTGGCGATTGAGAGCCTCCTGCACGAGGTTGACCGGGAAAAATTCTCCGGTGTTGCCGATATCTCCTCACAGTCCCGAACGGGGACGCTCGTTTTCAGGAAAGGAAAATGTATCCTTGTCAAATTCCAGAACAACCGGGGCGATACCGGGTGGGACGATGTCCAGAACGCCGGGAGTGATGAAGTGGATGCCGCACTCTCCCTGCTCGATGAGGCACAGATCGATCTGGCGCTGGAATTCAACAAACCGTGCCAGATCCTGAAGTCCGGAAAGCATGTACCGGCCCAGGCTTGTCAGCGACCCGCACCGTCTGTTTCCCGTGGACTTTTCCGGTCTGTTCCGGCACAGAAGTATGCAGCGCCCGTTGCATCGCCGAAATCCACGGTAAAATCTGCACACTCCCACCATCACGTCCCCGCACCACATACCACGGCCCCCAATGTCCCGGTACACGCCCCGCCGCTGCTTCACCCCTCGCCCCCTGCGCAGCCAATCCGGTATGAAGACAGGAATAAAAACGAACCGGATGAATCCCCCGAAAAAGATAATGATACCAGCAGCTTCGAAAGCGACATTGACACCTTATATTCTATGGACATCGACAACGTGACTGAAAAGATCCGCAATGACTGTAAAACCATGATCAAGCAGCTCGATCTCGAACACCTGATGGAGCGCTGAAAAAAACAGAAGGCAGGGATTTGGCATCGTGCAGTTCATAGCCGGTATTGACAATACGATCCTGTTCATCATCATAGTTTTAATTATCATCATTCTTGCCGCTGCCCTGCTCCTTAAAAAAGCCCGGGACGTACGATCCGCAGAGGCGGGGCGTGCCCAGAGGCAACACCTCGATTACCAGCCGTCAGCAAAATCCATTCCGGTAGCCAGGGCGGTACCAATCCCCGGCCCTGTCCGGAAACGGCCCGCTCCTGCCACCGCCACCGCTCCCGATGCGGACCTTTGGGAAAACTGCCAGGACCTCCGGCGGTGCCTCCTTGCAC
>JBAVWM010000308.1:0-3574 GCA_049697815.1 Methanoregula sp.
AGCTCGAAGACCGGGCTCGTGTACCCCCGGTTGGCCGGGCTGAAGTCCCGGGTCCTCCGGGGCTGGCTCCGTTTCCGCTGCGCGGTCCGGATCCGGACCGTGTGGACCCCCGGCGCCCGCGGGTAAATCCTTCTGCCGGTGACATCCCGTGCCTCGCGGTACGGCGGGATCTCAAACCAGTCCGGCCAGAACCGGATCCCCCGCGGGATATCGGTGCCCCGGAAAAGGTCCGGCAGCCACACGGGGGCCATGGTGTCATAGATGAGCTCGACGATAAGGTCCGCGTCCCCGTCCGCAAGCTCGAGCTCGAAGAAGACCGGCATTTCCCGGACCTCGTCCGGTGTGAGCGGGGTGTCCTTTGTCAGCGGTTCAAGCCCGCTGAACGTGCCCCGGTACAGGCCGGTCACGGTTGCGGCCGGTGTTGTCTCAGCGGTCATGGGGGAGCCTCCTCCGGGTCCTGTTCCGGTCCGGTGTGCGGGTGCCCGGTTTTCCCCGGGCACCGGTCAACAGATTGGGTTTTCATGATAATACCTCCATAAAAATTTTTGAGAACGGAAGATGGGTGATTTTGTTTCCTCTCCGTTCCCTTGCCTGCAGAAAATACCGCGCCAGGATCTGATACCCCAAAACGCCAGCCCTGTTCCCGTTGGGGGCGGGGGCGTTTGTGATGGCGGCAGGGGGCGGTTCCGGAACCTATTCTGGATTCCGGATTCCCCTCAAGCGTCCCATCATATTGCACCCCGTTCCCCACCGGGGATGGGGGCGGACAAGGGGGCTCTCAAATCCCGGGCCGGGTTTTCACCAGTTTTTTGTTCACCTCAGGCCAGCGCCGGTACGGTGTCGGCCCAGGTTTCGACCTTTGCAAAGATCGCATCGTCCGAGTACGAGGCCAGGCTCACGCGGCTGCGGCTGATCGTGACCTGGTAAAGCTCCCCGTTGGGATCGCGGCAGCTCAGCGTGGCCGAGTAGGTCTCGCTGCCCGGGTCCCGGACGGGAGTGCCCGCGTGGGCTGCTGCCAGCGGTGCACTTCCAAGCAGGGCGGCGGCGCCGGCATTGAACCCGGCGATGCTCGAAAACCTGCTCGCATCCGTGCCCACGCTCTTTGCGAGGGCATTTTGGTACACGACCCGGACCACGTAGGCCTCCTTGACCTTCTCCACCGGGTCGTGGGATATGCCGCCTTCCGTGTAGGCAACGCACCCGAAGGGGTTTGCCGTGATCACGGACCGGACGATTGCGTCGAATGTCGCTGCATCAGCGATCGGGGTCGCGAGTTCGCGGACCGCGGTCTTTACGTTTGTTTTCTGGACAAAGTCTGCCATGTTTTCATTTCTCCTTAAGTTTCGTCAGGACCGGAAGGAAGAGAAGAATTTTTCTGAATTCTTCAGGCTCCCCCAGGTCCTTTCAAACCGGTTTTTCTCTTCGGAAATCCGCTCCGCGGATCCCGGGTTTTGCGGGAGTGGTCCACCCCCGCGGTCGGGTCATTGGGCCCTTTGACAAAAACAGGATGGAACGCACGTGTTCATGGCCTTGGCTGAATAAATTTTTTGGGTGCGAAACGGGAGGTTTTACGCGGGATTGGTGGCGTTCCGGGCGCGGGATTTGGCCGGACGATTTTACAAAAACGGGATGGGGGATTACGTTTACGGGGAGACGGTTTGTCTAACAGCCCATGGGACATCGGGCGGGATATTGTGGAGTTGGCTGCCCGGGACAGATAGCATGTACGGCGGGGGGAAGAGTGTCAGCGCTCATCGGGGCTCCGCCCCTTGCCGCGTGGGCCATCTATGATGGTTTTTAAAATGTAAAAAAAAAGTTCACTTCCACTTTCACAGTTAAACTTCCAAAAGAATAAATAAAACTTCCACAAATTAAAAAACTATGAAGGCTGCGGCGTTAGAAGAAGTCGACGATCTGAATACCGCTGTATATTCTTTTCCCGCAATACGCGGTATTCAGGCTGGCAGGGAATATTATTCTGCTATGGTACAGCTCAAACTTATCCCGGCAATTTTCCGGTTCAATGAATCAGAAGTCCCGGCTCAGGTCAGGGCACAACGAGTGCTGAACATGGCACGGATTCCGGAAATTGCAAACTATATCATTAACAATCCCCGTGATTATGTTTTTTCATCAATCGCCGCTTCAATCAGTGAAGCGCCGGTAAAATTCATTTCCGCGGACCCGAAAAACCCGTCAAGCAAAGTGGGAAAAATTGTCATTCCCATGGATGCCCGGGTACTCATCAATGACGGCCAGCACCGTAGAGCGGCAATAGAGGCAGCACTTAAAATGCGGCCTGAGCTTGGCAATGAAACGATCTCCGTTGTTTTCTTCATTGATGCCGGGTTAAAGCGCAGCCAGCAGATGTTCTCCGATCTGAACCGCCATGCAGTACGGCCGACAAAATCCATCAGTATTCTGTATGATTCGCGGGAGACGTTTGCCCAGTCAGTACGCGATATGGCAAACACACTCCCGATCTTCAAGGATCTCACGGAACTTGAAAAAACTTCCATCTCAAACAGATCAAGAAAGATGTTCACGCTTTCCACAATTTATCAGGGAACTGCAGCGCTCCTCGGGAAGAATACCAAAGTCAAAAAAATTACAAAAGATGAGGAAAAACTCGCCCGAGAATACTGGACTGCAGTTGCTGAAAACATTTCTGACTGGCAGATGTTAATCCGGGGTGAAGTAGCGAGCAGTTCACTTCGGAATGATTTTATTCATGCACATGGAATCGCTCTCCATGCACTCGGCCTCGCCGGCTATGCACTTATTGAAGAATATCCGGATACCTGGAAAGAACAATTAAAATTTCTTCATGAGATAGACTGGGCACGATCGAACGAGAATGTCTGGGAAGGCAGGGCAATGATCAACGGGAGAATCTCAAAGAACCAGATGAATCTCGCTCTTACCACCAATTACCTGAAACAAAAACTCAATGTCCATCTTTCTTCTGAAGAGGAAAAGATTGAGAAACGATATCAGAAACAGCTCCACGGAACAGAACGATGACCGCCCAGCAGACCCTGAACGGAAAAACCACATCGGTCTTCGATAAGAAAGGTCTGGCCAATCTCCATAAAGAGATCCAGGAGGTTTATCTGAACGATAACCGCCCGTGGGTTATCGGGTACAGCGGAGGAAAGGATTCGACAACCGCACTCCAGCTGGTCTGGTATGCACTCGCTGAACTGCCTGAGGATAAAAGGACAAAACCAATCTTTGTCATCTCATCCGATACGCTTGTAGAAACACCGGTGATTGTTGATTATATCACAACAACACTTGATCGGATCAACAGAATCGCAGCCGACAAGAAGATGCCAATCCAGGCATTCAAACTCACCCCCCGGATTCCTGATTCATTTTGGGTCAATCTTATCGGCAGGGGATATCCGGCCCCGAGCACGCAGTTCCGCTGGTGCACAGAGCGGCTGAAGATCCGGACTGCTGACCGGTTCATTCTGGAGAGTGTCACAAAATACGGCGAAGTTGTAATGATTCTTGGTGTACGGAAGGGGGAGAGTGCCACCCGAGATCAGGTCATGAACCTGTACAAGAT
>JBAVWM010000309.1:0-2689 GCA_049697815.1 Methanoregula sp.
GAGCAGCCCGTGAACCAGTGCAAGAAAGATCGCACATGCAGCACAACGGGGATGCCATTTAAAAGGTATTGTGCGAATCCCCTTCATGGTCATGACAGCGATCGCTGCAGTGAACAGGAAAGCGAGCAGGGTGAGGATCCCGAGGTACATGATCAGGGGTTTTCCGAAGATCAGATAATAGGTAATTTCCTGGAACATAGCTCATGCCTCGACCGTGATGGTTCCCTGCATGTACGGGTGTATCGTGCAGTCATAATCGTACGTGCCTGCCCGATCGAACCGCTGGCTGAAAGACTGGCTTGCACCAAGGAGGAAGGCAGAAGTTGAGAATGTCTTATCTGCAAACTCGATCCGGTGCGGGTGGTCGTCTGCATTTACCCACCGGACGGTCGAACCGACCTTCACCGTCATGTTTGCCGCCGGCTTAAACGTATTTTTTACCATGGTGATGGTATTGTCCGACACCGAGGGGGTCCGCGAAGGAGTGATGACGGGCGTCGGGGTTGTGGTAATAACCGTCGAGGGAGTTGTCGAAACGGCAGTTGGGCTCACCGTTGGTTGTGCGGGCGGTGACTCAGAACACCCGCAGGTGAGGATGAGCAGCAGGACGATTGTGAGGGGCACCGGAATTAATCTCATAGATGCCGGTCGGAGTTTTCCCTATAATAAGGTGATGGCGCACCTGATTACACGGGCATCCCGCCCTTGCATCATGGTGCAGGCGGATCCTGCTTCCGGGAGAGGAGACCGGAGACCGTTAATGAGCCGAGGATCTGCAGGAAATCCTCCCCATAGTAGTAATCGGAGATAACCATCTCCCGGAACAGATGCTCGGGAAGGGCAGAGGCAAACTTCCAGCCATCTGCCGGCAGCGGGGGCAGGACTCCCGCGATAGCGGGATAATCCATCGACTGGACCTCCCGGACTGCCTGGGCTACACGCTCACCGGCAGCATCCTTCCCTGCACGGTTTACCATGAGCACGAGATCATCGTACCGGACCTGAACCTTCCGGCCAAGCCGGTGCCGGAGCAGGAGCGCAAGCACGCGGTTGAACCTGCTCCCGTTCATGGAGACTACGATAACAGGTCCCTTCTTGTCCCTATCCTGTTCCACAACATACAGGCCACAGGGTCCGATACCGGCCGGGAATTGTGCAAGCGCCAGCTGCAGCAGTTCCTGCTCATGCAAACCCAGCGGAAGCGTGGTCGTTCCCCGTGCCCGCAGCTGCTGAACGGTACGGCATACCAGCGGGGAAAATCCGTCTTCACTTCCCCCGGTCCAGAAAACCCGGGACGCTCCCGCTCCGCCGGGGACAACAACAATTATGTTATGCCCCTCATCGCATTTGACCAGCGTCCAGCTTCGCCCGCCAAGCGAGACCTCTCCCGCACCATTGCTGTTGACAAATTGTGCATCGAGCATTCCCACCACCTCACCATCGGGAGTAACAGCCCGGTATTCACCCCCGCCGATTATCACCGAGTACAGGTCTTTCCAGTTCGATCGCCCAAACCTCCGTTCGGCCTCAGGCCCCGGCATGATCATCTCGCCATCCAGGGTGAGGTACCCGCGTTCAGCAAGATAATCCAGGATCCGGTCCAGGATTCGTGGATCCAGATCCCTGAATACCGGGGCAGTGAGCAGGAATGAGGCCAGATCCCGCCGGGTTGCCCGGGATTGATTGTGGAGATAGAGAAGGACCTGCTGGATCAGGACATTATAGGGTTTTTTTATCGGCCGCAGATCTTCGACGTGCTTCTGTACCGCACATTCGATGATGGCAGTGGAAAAGAGCAGATCGCGGGGATCTTTCAAAATCCAGGCCACGTACGCTGCTTTCTCCCGTCGCCCGCTTCGCCCCATACGCTGGAGAAAGGACGAGACGGAATTCGGGGGACCCACCTGGACAACCACATCGAGATCCCCGATATCAATACCCAGTTCCAGCGTGCTCGTGCAGATGATGCAGGCGCCGTCCTGCGAGTTGAACGCCTCTTCTGCCAGTTTACGGGTGGCAGGGGAGATCGAGGAATGGTGGATGTGAAGGTTCCGGATCCTTCCGGCACAGGTTTTCGTGAGCTGTTCTGCACTGCTGCGGCTGTTGACAAACACGAGAGCCTTTTTACCGGCAACGATCCGGACCAGCGCATCGATCCGGTCGTTCTCCTCCGGCTCGACAATAAAGAGGACCCGTTTTTCCTGCGGGCCGGCAGGGACCCGGACCAGTTCCGCCGCATGCCTGCCCTCAGAGAGCCAGTGCAATATTTCCCGGGGATTCCCGACGGTTGCAGAAAGACCGATTCGCTGGATCTTGCGTCTTGTCAGCTGGTCCATGCGATGGAGCAGCATCTTCAGGTGCACGCCCCTGTCTGATTCCACGAACGCATGGAGCTCGTCGACAATGATGTACCGTACCTGCCGGAGATCGCGGGCCTGATTTTTTTCCTGTAAGAGGACCTCGAGCGATTCCGGCGTAATCATCAGGAAATGGGGGGGTTCACCCTCTTTCCACGAGCGTTCCCCTTTTGAAACGTCCCCATGCCATTTCAACACGGACAGTGATGAGGGGATGCAGAAGGTCCTGAAGCGCTCCTCCTGGTCGTTGATGAGTGCTTTTAAGGGGGAGATATAGAGACACGATATCCCCGGCCGGCCGTGTTTCAGGAGATCGTCCATCACGGGGATCA
>JBAVWM010000310.1:0-1518 GCA_049697815.1 Methanoregula sp.
ACATTGTGCTGTTCATTTGCGTCTAATATGCACATTATGTTTTATATTAATAATTATCAAAATATTGCCGATAGCTTTAAATACAAATTTAGCTAGTTTCATAATAAATGATGCATAACTATACGACCAATTGATGTAAAATAAAGTATAATAAACAACTATCATAGAGTCATCATCTTGAAATGATATCTGTAGGAGATGAAAAAGATGGATGCTATAACAGGATTAGATCAGTTCCTTATTCGTGGGAAGGTCCTTTACCAGGGCGGAGAACCAGCAATAGGTCTGGTGGTTAGAGCTTTCGATAAAGACCAGGATACAGAGAGGGTTTTAGGAGGCGCATTTACCAGTTCAGGCGGCACGTATACGATAAAATATACAAAAGATCGATTCATTAGGCCAGATAAGAAGATGGCGGATATAATTGTGCGCGTCTATAACCTTGATAACGAAGTTCTGGCGCAATCGAACGTCCTGAAAGAAGCCCCCTCGGATGTTAACATAGACTTGCTTATTCCGAATAAATTCTCTGAGCGCTTTTTCATCACCGGTAAGGTTAACTGTGAGGGCCATGGTGATGATCTTAGCGGAGTCATTGTAGTAGCCTATGAGAGCCATGATGGGATTGAGTCGGCCATTGGATTCGATGATCTTGATAGAAGTGGGGAGTACAGGATAGAATACAGTCTTGATAAAATCAAAGACCCTAACAAAAAACGGCATGATCTAGTTGTGCGAGCATATCACCCGATTGCTGAGGCAATTATGGATAATGCTCCTGAGAATGCCGTTATAGATATCAAAATTATACCTGAAAATAAATAAAAGTAACTAATGTGGAGCAATATGCAATTAAAGCTCAAAATTCAAGAAGGTGGCTGTGACATAGAGAGAAGTTTGATCGTAATTTTAGTTATTCTATTCTCAGTAGTACTTGCAAATTCTATTATTGTTAGCTCGGCACCAATTCTATGCCCCAAAATCAAGGGAATCAGTGTGTTGGGTAAGCCATGTGAAATTTATGGTCGTACCGGAACGTATCAAATGTTACCAATTGGCGGCACTACCATGTGTGGCTGCAAGTTGGATAATGACCTGCCTAATAGACCCGATAATCCGTCTCCATCTAATTTTGCCAGAGACCTTGCAATTAATCAGAAACTTCAGTGGAGTGGCGGTGATCCTCAAGGAGAGATTGTTAAATACATAATTTATTTTGACTCCCATTGGCCTTCAACCACAAAAATCGCAGAATTAAACTCAACCTCTCTAGATGTATCTTTCAATATATCAAACTTAAGTTACGATACTGATTACCATTGGAGAGTTAACGCAAGCGATGGGCTCTCTCCTTATGTAGAGGGACCTTCCTGGAGTTTTACAACGGGGAAAAAACCAAATAGTCCCCCTGAGAAGCCCTCAATGCCTTCGGGAAGCAACCACGGATTAGAATACAAATCTTATGATTATTCTACAACTACGACCGATCCAGATAAAGATAGCGTGAAATATAATTTC
>JBAVWM010000311.1:0-10216 GCA_049697815.1 Methanoregula sp.
CGGTGATGCTCTGGACGCTCTTGACATTCTGCTGCTGCTTCAAATCTGTTTCAAGATTATCGACATAGGTAAGGACTTCCGGGGCGAGCGGGTCACTGGCTTCGATGATGAGGATGATGGCATCTGACTTGTAGTCCTCGTTATATTTTTGCTCGATGGCACCGGCGGGGGTGTCCTTATCAACGTAGGTTTCCCACCCTGTCTGCATGCTGATCAGGGTCATGCCATAGAGGCCGATGCAGAACACGGCAAGGACTAGGCCGGCAACCAGTTTCGGTCGCCGGATGATCGTCTTTGCTATGCCTTCAAAGATCTGCTGGATCATGGAACGCTCACCGGCTCTTCTTTTTCTGCCGGTACACAAGGAAGATGATACAGATCACAATTGCCGCGAGAATACATCCTGCAAGTGCCAGCAGTCCTGCCGGTACGGACGCTGCCGGCACGATTGCAATCTGTACCGGTATGGTATCCGACTCCAGACTGGTACCCTGCGCGTCACGGTACCGTATGCTACTGTCAAAAGAGTACACCATCGGTTCCGCTGCTTCATCTGCCTGCACCCCGTACCGGGCAGTCACCGATTCGCCGGGTGCGATATCACCAAAATACGCAGTATTATCGCCGATGGTTAGGGGTTCGTGAAGGGCAAGCCGTGCCTGCGCATCATAGACCGTCATGTTCCCGTTATTCCGGTACTGGACTTCGATAATCTTTCCCGCACCGCTTGGAACTTCCGGGACAGGAGACAGTATGGTGAATACGGGTTTGGCATTCACGGGAACGCCAATGGTGGTCAGGGCGGAGGTCACCATCGTTCCTTCCCGGTTCGTGTAGGAGACAACAAGGTCAATGGGATAGGTTTGGTTCGTTGCATCCCTTGAAACCGAAATCTTGTACCGGCCTGCCACTATGCCCCCGCGGGGAAAGTCCCCGATGAACAGGGTACTGTCAACCGGAATAACCGGGCTCTGCCCGTTCCGGAGCAGCTTCACGGATGCCATCGTACCGTTTTCCGGGCCGGTGTTTTTGATCTTCAGATTCAGATATCCCTCGGATCCAATGGTTACGTGTTCCGCTCCTGCCTCGATGACCTCTGCCTTCACCCGGGGTTGGATCCGGATGGTAACCGGCAGGGTATCTTCAGCCTCGTTGTAGGTGAACTCGAATACATCTGCTTTTTCCTGGAGCATCACCCGCGGGTACCTGTACTGGAGGGTCAGGGGCAGCTGGTATTCCCCGGCCGTTGCATTCGCGGAGATCTTCGCCTTGAACTTAACGGGTACGGTATTTCCGCCGCGGATGTCACCGACCATCTGCGGATCGGTCTTGATAATCACCGCATCGCCCGCTGATGCGAGCCCGATGGTGACGGTCTTTGCCGTATTCTGCTGGTCTTCCGGTTCAATCGTGCCCAAGCCCACCTGTTTCATTGAGTTGAGGCCGATGTTTCTTACCAGGATACGGATCGTTGCATCCTCGCCCGGTACAAACTCGTTATTGCCACTTAATGTTGCGGTAAAGGAGGGACCGTCCCCGAGATACTGCGTTGCTGCGGACGCGGGGGGCACGGTAAGGATACTGCATGCGAGCAGGGCGAGAAGTAGTATTGCGGTCCCGGCAGATCCTGGACAACTCGTAAGGGTCATGGAGACCTCTCACCGGTTCGCTTTTTTGCGGTAAATGGCGTACCCTGCTCCAAGTATCACAACGGCTATGACCGCAAGCAGAAGCGGATTTTTCAACAGAGTTGCAACAATGCCGGTATCTTCCTTCACCGTCACACCCAGTTTTATGGGATCCGATATTATCTGGTTATCGAATGCGTCATTGTAGCGGATCTCGGAGTCAATACCGTAATTTTTCAGGGTCGCCGCCTTATCTACCGAGATGAGGAACGACGCCGCCTTGACCTCCCCGGGCGCGACATCGCCGAGGTACGCGGTGTCGTCGTTGCTGCTGAACGGATCGACCATGCTCACGCGGGCCTGCGCCTTATGTGCAGTTGCCCCGCCGGTATTCTTGTACTGGACCGTGATCGTTTTCTTCTGGCCGGGGCTCACCGGTTCAGCTTCCGATACGATGACAAATTCGGTTTTCCCGCCAACCGGAACCCCGATTGTTTCGATATCCGATGAAATACTATCCCCGTCGCTGTTCTCGTATTTTACATACACATCGAGCGGATAGGTCTGCGCTGCTGCACTGTCTGATACCGAGGCCTTGAAGGCTGCCGTTGCAGTCCCTCCTGCAGGGAAGTCCCCGATATAGGCGCTTCCTTCAGTCGGAACTACCGGGCTCCCGTCGTTCCGGGCAAGGGTAAGGATCGCTTTCTTCCCATCCTCGTGTCCGACATTTTTTACCGTGAGGATGATCGATCCCTCAGTACCGGCATTCAGCTCATTGAATTCTTTTGAGACAACCGTGATCCGGACATCCGGTTTGACCCGGATAGGGAACTCAAAAACTTCTTCCTTTGTCTTATAGAAATTCTGGACGGTATCCACACCATACTGTTCTGCAGTATACAGGTAGGTATAGTTCAGCTTCACGGGAAGGTTGTAGATACCCGCGGGGGTATCCGAAGGGATCCTGACCGTGAATTTGCCGGTCGCTGTGCTGCTGGCTTTCAGGTCGCCAAGCATCTGGGGATCGGTTTTGATAATAAACGGCGAATCGCCGGCTTCAAGGCTCACCATCAGGAACTTGGCAGTATTGGGAAGGTCTTCCCGGTCCACGATACCCGTTTTTACGAATTTGAACTGGTTCAGCCCGCTGTTTTCAACAACTACCGCGATCTGGACTTCCTGGCCCGGGGAAAATTCATTGGTTCCTCCCAGGGCAGCGGAGAGAGCAGGGCTCCCTGCCATGTACTGCTCTCCTGCACTGGCGGGAGATGCAACAATGAGCAGTGCCGCAATTCCGATAAGAATAACCGGCCATTGCAGACGGCCCGCCCGCTCCGGTCTGAACGGGAAATTCCCGGAGCCGGTGTTTTTCCCAAGGGTACTTTTTTTCACGATGGTCATAGGTATTTTTCCATTATTCTGCATTGCTGTCATCTAGGTTGGGTAGGTTTTTATTTAAACATTTGCTCTATTGGTTATACACAAAGATTATAGACAAGGCGGTCTGGCAGGATACCGGGACACAGCCGGGTATTGAGTGCCGGGGGGAGGGAACGGGACACCGGAATAGCAGGGAACGTCAGTGGAGCAGGTCCTGGAGTGCGTCGATACGCTCGCGCAGGGCCGTCTCCCGCTCGGCAAAATCCGTGATGTCCGAGATAGTGATGAAGAAGCTGGTGATATCCCCGCGTTGTGCAGCGGTAATCTTTCCCTGGATATAGCGACGAACGCCGTCTTTTCGCCGGATCCAGATCCGGAATTCGCCCGGGCCGGGGGAGTCCGGCCGGACATTTCTGAAGATCTCTTCAATCCGGTCCCTGTCCGTAACCGGGACAATACCGGAATCAGCGAGGGCCTGCACATCGTCCGTTGCCAGGGTCCCGTGAAGGCCCTTTCTCGCTATCTCTCCAGTGGAGTAGCCGGTGATCTCCTTGATACGACGGTTGGAGAACACAACTTTTTCATTTTCTACAATAAAGAGCCCGTCCTGGATGTTGTCCGCCATCATCCGGAACCGCTCCTCGCTCTCCCTTACCCGGGCTTCCTGGGCCTTAAGTTCCGTGATATCGGTGAAGATGATGAAATTTAAAAAAGAATCATGGTGTCGCACGCCGCTGATACGGGCATAGACAAAACGCTTTTCGCCATCCTTCCTGATAATCCACATCTGGAAATGACCGGGTTTGTCGGGCTGGGCTTCGATATTGCGGATTTGCTGTACAGCTTCCTCGCGGGACTCCGGTGCGATAATCGTGAAGGGCTCCATGGCCCACAGTTCTTTGAAGGAATACCCGGTGATCGCGGCGATGCGGTTATTGGCATAGATCGTTTTGCCATTTTCCATGATGAAGAGGCCGTCCTGAATGTTATCGGCCATCATCCGGAACCGCTCCTCGCTCTCCCGTATTTCTTTTTCCGCGAGGATATGTTCCGTGATATCTTCAAGGATCAGCGTGATGCCTTTTCTCCCATCCTCAAAAACCGTAGGTATGCATTTCTGGTGGAAGATCCGGTCTCCTGAATCCCTGACATGGAAGGTGACGCTCGTCTCCCGATCACCCTGGTCAGTTGTGATTGTATCGAGAAGTTCGTGGACATCTACTTCGGGCGACTGCAGGAATGCGATGTTTTTTCCAAGAGTCTCTTCACGCGGGAGTTGCAGGAGTTTTAAAAAATTTTCATTGATATCGATGAGCCGTAACTCGGCGTCCAGGACCATGATGAGTTCTTTTGAGTAGCTGAGCATGGCCGAAAGCGGGACCCGCTGGGAGATCGTGTACACCTTTGCCATGCCGTACGCCCGCATGTCTACTTGGCCGGAGATGAGCAGGATATCGAGATATCTCCCGATCGTGTTCTTGTTCTTCTTCAGTGCTTTTGAGATATCGGTTACACTCATCCCTTCAGGATTTTCCTTGAGAAGATCTTTGATGGCAACGAGTTCCTGCTGATAATCCTGCATCATGCTATGGTCAGACCGTACATCATGTTCTCCTGATGCGTATGATTATGGAAATTGATATGTGTCATTTATAATCTGCATGTATAATTAATAACACCATGTTTTAAATAATTAATGGTGAACATGCCACACAATGTCCCGGATATGAAGATACTCTTTCCCGTCGTACGATGAAAAAAACCCGGGAAAGAATGTAAAAAAATCCCATGTCAGGATAACTACGTAAAAATCAGAGCAGTTCCAGCGCTTCCCTGCCGGTCATGCCGGTCCTGATCCCGCGCCCGAATGCCGAACGGTTCGCTTCCTTGACAATCCCCTTGAGGATATCATCGGTGTCCACAATAGACGGCCCGAGGGACGGCCGGACCTTTGCCGCGGGATAGCTGAACGAATCGAGGGCTGCAACATCGAACGCGCCGCACCCCACCATGCCTACATCCGTCTTGACCGCAACAAGGTTTACCGGGCCCAGCGGTATAACAAACCCGTCTGCTTTTTTCCGTGACAATCGTACTTCGATAAACTCCATAGCGCTCCTGCAGAAATGGTTGGTGTAATGGGATAAGAATCATGCGCCGGAAAACGATAGCTTTACTTCTCCTCCTGCGGTACACTGGACACAAAGCACGCGGGGGAAGACCTTGGGCAGGACACTTGAAGAAGTACTGGATGACGTGAAGGGAGGACACCGGCTCAGCGGGAAGGAAGCGCTTGCACTCTTCAGGACCCGCGGCCGGCAGGTCTGGGAAATCGCCGCTGCCGCCGATGAGGTGCGGGAAGAGCGGGCAGGCAATGCTATCACGTATGTCCGGAACCAGAACATCAACGTCACCAACCTCTGCGTGAATGCCTGCGGGTTCTGCGGGTTCTCGAAAAAGCCCGGAGATGTTGGGATTTATTTTCATGACAGAGCGGCAATCCGGAAGAAAGTAGCGCTGGCAAAGGAGCGCAGGGTCACGGAGATCTGCACCGTAAGCGGCCTTCACCCGGACTTCACCGCACAGTCCTATACCGATGTGTACCGCTGGATCCACGACATGGCACCGGACATCCACCTCCACGCCAGCAACCCGATGGAAGTGGCGTATGCCGCAAAAAAAAGCAGGATGAGCACGGCCGGGGTGCTTGAAGCAATGAAAGAGGCCGGTCTTTCCTCGATGTGCGGGACTGCCGCAGAGATCCTCGTGGATTCGGTCCGCGATAAGATCTGCCGGCAGAAGATCCCGACGAAAGAATGGGTTCGTATTATCACCGAGGCACATGGCCTCGGGATCCCGACCACCGCTACGATCATGTATGGTCACTGCGAGACGGACCGGGACCGGGTGAAGCACCTTTCGATCCTGCGGGATATTCAGGACGAGACAAGCGGGTTTACCGAGTTTGTGCCCCTCTCCTTCATCCACATGAATACGCCCCTCTTCCGATCGGGGGAGGCACGGGCCGGCGCTACCGGCCGGGAGGACCTGCTGATGGTTGCTGTCGGCAGGCTCTTTTTAGATAATTTCAAAAACATCCAGGTCTCGTGGGTGAAAGAGGGGATCAAAATGGCCCAGCTTGGCCTGATTGCGGGAGCCAATGATCTCGGCGGCACGGTGTTCGAGGAGAGTATCTCCAAGGGTGCGGGCGCTGCCAACACGGACTATCTCGACCCTGCCGAGATGCAGCGTGTTGCGGAGGATCTCGGCAGGACGCTCCGGCGCCGGACAACGCTCTACGAGTTGCTGTGAAAACCGGCATTTACCCGCCGGGGGAATACCCGTGAGAAGAAAAGATCGCGGGATCACGGTTCGGACCGGGATCGAGTCCATCCTGCATGAGGCCACGGTCTGCAGGATTGGTCTTTTGAGACGGCGGGGTGCCGTATGTCGTCCCGGTCTGCTTCGGGTACGAAGACGGGGCAGTCTCCATCCATTCGGCGCCGGAGGGAAAAAAAATCGCCCTTGCAGAGAAGAAACCCCCGCTGCTGCTTCGAGGTTGACATCCGCGATCGTATTGTCAGGGGCGGGCGCCCGTGTTCGTGGGGGATGCGGTACCGGAGTGTGATCGGCTTTTGCAGCGCTCACATCCTTTGAGGATCCAGAAGAGAAGGGACACGGGCTCCACTGCATCATGCGCCACTATGATGGCGGCACCTGCGGGTTTTCAAAAACGTGATATCGGCCGGGTCACGATATCCGGATAGCTGTTGAATCCATGACCGGAAAAAAGTATGACTGCCAGGTTCTTCCGTCTCAGTCGTTGTGGCGTTTTACCAGCCGGATAATTTTGTCCCCGATCTTCTGGGCTTTGAGCACCGCTTCGGTATCATCCAGCACCGCTCCCTCAGCATAACCGGTGCCTTTGACGGACCCCAGCGAAGCGAATTCGTGGGCACTCAGGAATCCTTCGATGGTCTGGATCGTACGGCTGGCACCATTGTTGGCATGCACGGCAACAGCCACGCCTTTCCTGCCGGCGAGTTTCCGGTCATGATAGAGCGAGTAGGTCCGGTCAATGAAATTCTTGAGCTGGCCGCAGACATCGTAATAATAGGTAGGCGACCCGATGACGAGTACGTCACACCCCAGCACTTTCTTCACGATGGCGTTCCAGTCATCCGATTCATTGATGCACCATTTTTCGACCTTGCATTTCTCGCAGCCCAGACAGGGCATGATCTTCTTCCCGGCGAGGGATACAAACTCGGTTTTGATCCCTGCGTCTTCGCAGCGCTGGAGGATGATCTTGATGAGCTGTGCCGTATTGCCCTCCTTGCGCATGCTTCCGGATAATCCCAGCACTTTCATAGTTATCCCTTACGGTGTTACCGGTTCATGAGGGTTTTGGTGCAGGCGGCAAGTCCAAGGGACCGGAAAGCCGCTTTTATTTCCCGGACCGGATTCCTGCTCCGGTAAAAGAGGTGGGACCGGCAGGCGCAGTCGCTTGCGCCGAATCCCGGGAGGCTCTCCCCGCCAAGGGCTGCGGCAAGCCGGCACTCCAGCCGCTCCTCCGTCTGCGCATGGACGGTCGAGCAGAGGCGGAAGGACCGGCTCACGGAGAGGTAGTCGACATGCCATTTCGGACGCTTGTCTTTCTTGTGGGACAGGGTACGGTGCCGTTCCAGCCGTGCAAGCCCCCCGCTGCCGAGTGCCGATCCCACGTAGATATGCCAGCCGGCCTCAAACGCGACCGGGCCAAGTGCCCCGACTGTGACCGTGCAGCCGGGGTTCCTGAAAACAAGACAATAGATTCCCTTATCCATACCCGCTCTTCATCAGCCCCACGGCAGCCGCAATATACCTGCTGCCATGCTCTTCTGCGGGCTGGCCGTGACCGGCAAATAGTCCTTCAACATCCAGCGCCGAGAGGCGGTCGAGCGATCGGGCAAGTTCCACCCTGCTCCCGCCGGGGAAATCATAGCGCCCGAAGCAGCCATCGGCAAAGACCGTGTCGCCGGAAAAGAGCAGCCGGTCCTTCTCAGCGTACAGGCAGATGCAGCCCGGCGTATGGCCCGGCGTGTGGAGCACGACAAAGTCCCCGACCGTGTCGCCTCCGGCAAGGGTCATGTCGGGAATGATCCCCGGCGAACGGGCGCCGAAGTGCATGGCGAGACTCCGGGCCTCGTCTGTAAGCCCATGGGCATCGGCCTGGTGGATGGCAACCTTCGCCCTGCACATGTGCGCGATCTCCTTCACCCGGGCAATGTGGTCGAAATGGCAATGGGTGAGAACGATGGTCTCTATCTGCTCCTTCCAGGGGGCTACTGCCATCGGCATGACCCCTGCATCCACGAGGATAGTTCCCGCAACATAGGCGTTCGCCCACGGTTCCCCGCTGTACAGCCACTCGACCTGCATGCACAATAATAAGGGCTCAGAACAGATGGTTCTTATGGATTTACTCATCCGCAGGTGCTGTACCGGAGTCCCGGGGGAACTGGAAACAGTAGCACGGGCGGAAGGTATGGAACCGGAGCGGCTGGCCCGCCGGATCGCAGACGGGAGAATCGTGATCCCGCTCAACCCCGCCCGGACACACAGGATCTGTGCCATTGGCGAAGGCTGCACGGTCAAGGTCAATGTCAACATCGGGACCTCGGGCAGCCGGTGCGATCCCCTCCTCGAGGAGGAGAAGGCAAAAGCAGCGCTCGCAAACGGCGCAGATGCGCTCATGGACCTCTCGACCGGCGGGGACCTCGTGGCGATCCGCCGGAAGATCCTCGCGTTCGACACTACAGTCGGGACGGTGCCGATCTACGAGGCCGTCCGCCGGGCTGGCAATGCCGGCGACGTGACTGCCGACCTGCTCTTCAAGGTGATCCGGGAGCACTGCCAGCAGGGTGTGGACTTCTTAACGCTCCACTGCGGCGTGAACCGGCAGGCGCTCGCCGCACTCCGGGCAGACCCCCGTCTCATGGGTGTGGTGAGCAGGGGCGGGACGTTCCACTGCGCGATGATGATGGAACGGGAGGAGGAGAACCCGCTGTTTGCGGAGTACGACTACCTGCTGGAGATCCTCGCGGAGTACGACGTGACGATCAGCCTCGGCGATGGGATGCGCCCCGGCTGCCTGCAGGACGCGGAGAAGCTGGCGAAGTCCGTGGAGTACACGACCCTCGGCACGCTCGCAAAACGGGCTCAGGCGGCCGGTGTCCAGCGGATGATCGAGGGGCCGGGCCACATGCCGCTCGACCAGGTGGGCTACAATGTTCGGATGATAAAAGAGATCACCGACCATGCCCCGCTCTACCTGCTCGGCCCGCTTGTTACCGATATCGCGCCGGGCTACGACCATGTCGTGGCAGCCATCGGGGGGGCGGCCGCATGCCTCAATGGCGCCGACTTCCTCTGCATGGTCTCGCCGAGCGAGCACCTCGCCCTCCCGGATGTCGCGGACATCATCGAGGGGACCCGGGTGGCAAAGATTGCTGCCCACGTGGGCGATACCGTCCGGAAGCCGGAGGGCTGGCGGATGGACCGCGAGGTTGCAATGGCGAAGGCCCGGCACGAGCTTGACTGGGACGAGCAGTTCCGGCTCGCTTTGTATGGCGGGAACGCCCGGAAGATCCACGAGCGGGATGGCGAGACGGAGACCTGCTCGATGTGCGGGGATTTGTGTGCGGTCAAGATGGTGAACGAGCTGTTCGGGGAAGGAAAGACCGGGAAGGCGAAGAAGGGGAAGTAACACTCCGCCAACGTATTGGTTCTGTTCAAATCCGCCCGGGTTTCCATTCACCCTCAAAAAAATATAATATCGGACAATTCCATCATCTATACTCAGGAGAGGTATCACCGTGGCCAGGATCAATCCATCACAAAAAAAGCGGTCGGTTGATGAGATCCGGGAGGATCTAAGGGCATACCTGCCAGAACTTGAGCGACTTTTATTTTATTCAAAATTTGCTAAAAAAAAGTAATCTCAAAGGAAAAGTAAGATTTCTGCCATCTTTGAATCCCTTCATAAGTCAAATTTGATTTTATTTTTTCACCCAAACCTTGATTTGAAAATTTTGCTCTGTAGAAATCATGGTACTTGACGCTCCAGGGGCTTCGCCCCGCCGCTTGGGCGCCCCAATTGCGATGACGCCGTATTACCTGTACACAGAAATGGAGAATTTTTTAGAGCAGGCAATGCAGAGTCATCC
>JBAVWM010000312.1:0-3713 GCA_049697815.1 Methanoregula sp.
CTCAAAATGGTTTCTTCAATGAACCGGCCCTGGTTATACGAAGGTGTTACTATCGTGACAAGCGGCAGTTCCTGCACAATCATCACACTCTCTTCTGAAAAAAATGCCTTGCTGTTTTTGTTACTGAATCCACATTATTCCGGTTTCGATACGCAATCTCGACCTCTTCTGCTTTGGAGACCGCAGATGCAAAGAGAGCAAGATGCCTGCGGGCAATCTCATCGTAGGTGGTGTGAGCGGCCCGGTTTTTTCCGCTCCTGATAAGTTTTTTGCGTAATGAATTGTCATCAATAATCCTGTGCATTGCATCGCAAATACTCTGGGGGTTTACTGGATCGAAAAAATATGCAGCATCTCCTGCTACTTCGGGAATACTTGTGGTGTTTGAGGCGATAACGGGGCATCCCATTGCCATAGCTTCCAAAAGAGGGAGGCCGAAGCCTTCAAAAAGGGAGGGAAAAACAAGAGCTTTTGCATTTTTATATAGTCCCGGCAGATCTCCATTATCTACGTAACCAAGAATATGGACAAATTCCTGAATTTTGTAATGAGATAGAAGATTCGTAATAGCAACCGTACCCTGCAACCCGCTTCCCGTGAGGACAAGATGCAAGGGCGTGTTGAACGATTTTCTGTATAACCAAAAACCCTCTATTAACACCAGATGATTTTTATGAGGCCATCCATTGGCCGGATACAGGAAATAGTGGTCAGGTAGATTAAATTTTTTTATTACACCATCCGCGTTTTCCGGGTTCGAAAATCTATCATCTGCGGATAAAGGAATAACATGTATCTTTTCAGGATCGACTCCGAATTTTTCAATAATACATTGTTTTGAAAAAGTTGATTCCGTGATAATTTCTGTTGCCATTTCACCAGATGGTTTGATATTTTGCCTTCTCAAAAAAAGTTCTTTATCAGAAAAATTTTCTGGATAATATTCATGTTGTATATCCGGAATAGTAACGAGACTCGGGATTTTTACAGGTTTAGGTTCCAGAATAGAGAATGGACAGAACCAGAGATCAAAATGATACTTGCTGATAATTTTCTTAAGCGTAATTTCAGAACTACTCATTTTTCCAAAGAGTCTGCCTATAAGGTATCTGATTATTTCAGGAACAGTGATTTCACTATGGAAATATATTTTTTTAAAATTTCGATGGGGAAAATGTAAAGATGAGTCGTTATAAGGTGCAGTAATCAGGTAGTATTCATTATCCAAGTCAATTGTTGATAGTGTCATTAACAGATTCCTGACATATAGTTCATGTCCGCCGGTTATTCCCGGCCGTAATGGCAATAAATTAATCCCGATTTTCATTCTGTCCACACTGATGACATACTATGGTGATCTTTTGGAGCTGATGCAGATAATAGTTTAACTGGAAAGCACCATTTCATCACTGTTATGAATTTTTTGTTCTGTTCCAGCAGGATATTCATATCGTATTCCCGTTGTTCGGATCTCTAAAATAAATTATTTTTATTTCTCCGGCCGTTACTTTTTGTAAAAAGATCGGATCTTCCATGCAATGCATTCATGAAGAGATTAAAAGATGTACTCCTTTTTTCTTCTCAAATGCATTTTCTACCCAAAATAGTAAATAAAACCCTCTAAAGGGTGATTTAGGCGCCGTCTTGCAGTTTTTTTCGCGAAATTCAAATAGAGTGAGGGATGAGTATAATTATAAATAATGTTGAGAGACCCCATGGGAAAAAAAATCCTGATTTGTTGCAATGCATATCCCCCAAATTTCATTGGAGGGGCTGAATTAATTGCACATTACCAGGCAAAAGAATTAAAGAACCGGGGTTATGACGTTACCATTTTTACGGGAGATATTAGTGATTGGGGCAAGAGACATTTCCTGCGAAGGATCCCACGAAGGATTCGTGACTGGGGCAAGAGACATTCCCTGCGAAGGGAGGATTATGAGGGGTTGCCTGTTTATCGGGTTTATCTTACGAATGAAGATTATGCCCCGCAATTTGTGAATTTTATCCACAAAAAGGTGGAAGAACATTTCAGGACTATTTTGAAGAAAGTCTCGCCGGATATTGTTCATTTCCATAATATTGTCGGACTTTCCGTTGGACTCATTCATATCGCAAAAAAGCAAGGAATAAAAACAGTGTTAACACTTCACGATCATTGGGGCTTCTGCTTCAAAAATACCCTCCTGAAAAATAATAATGAAATATGCAGGGATTTTACTCAATGCACGGGATGTATGGAGGTCATACCCGATCAGGACAATCGGGATATTCCCCTCAGAATGCGCCAGGATTTCATTGCTATGCAACTTGAAGAGATTGACGCATTCATTTCACCAAGTCAATATCTTGCAGATAGGTATGTCCATGCAGGTTTTCCTCGAGAGAAATTTCATGTAATCCTGAATGGCATTGATGTTGAAAAATTTTCTCACATTAAAAAAATGCCGGATCCCGACCATATCCGGTTTACTTTTATCGGATATTTTGGAACACATAAAGGAATTCACGTCTTGCTGGATGCATTGCAGTATCTTGACAATAAACAGAAATTAGTAATCAATCTGGTTGGAGACGGGGTACTTTTTGCCCAACATTATCATGAAGTACATGACAAAAAAATAGACATAGTAAAATTCTGGGGCAGGATCAAAAATATTGAAGATGCATATGCACAAACTGACGTTTTCATTTTACCTTCAATATGGCCGGAGAACCTGCCCGTATCAATAACTGAGGCGATGTCTGCAGGGATTCCCGTTATTGCATCTCAGGTAGGGGGCATTCCGGAATTAGTCGAAAACGAAAAGACTGGCTTTCTTTTTGAACCGGGGAATGCACGGGATCTTGCCATGAAAATGAATGAATTCATCCATCATCCCGAGAAAACGAAAATTTTTGGAGATGCAGCTTATAATAAAATAAAAAATTGCAATATCAAACTACAGGTACAAAAAATTATCGAACTATATAATCAAATTCCGGAAACGAGGAGCGAAATTTCCAGGGCCCATGCGATTATTGTCTGCCATGGAAAACATGTTGATCCGATGTGTGCAGATACATTGAAAATATTTCCAAAAAATTTCAGCTCGCGAAAAATCCTGTTTATTCTGTCGGATTGGCTTTATGAGGATCAGCTGAAAACCGGAGCCCTGTTTTGGATAGTCGATGAATGCGAAGAACTGGCTGCGGTACATTTTGGTTTAAGGTATAAGCTTCCCCTGCTTGTTCCCGCAAAGAAACAAGAACTTAAAAACTTTTGTGAGAGGGTTAATTGCGGGCTGGTTTATCAGGATTGCCGGAATGCCGGATATGCCATCCTTTCCATCTTGAACAACGAGAAAGAACGGATGACGATGATAGAGAATGGAGAAAACGCCTAACGTTCTCTTATCACCAGAGTACCCATTTCATAGAAGAAATGGTATCGGAAGGTCGCATAACGGGATCCGGTCCGGTATTTTTCATTCAGTCTCTCTGATCCAGCCCATCCGCACCCACCGCTCGTACTCATCAGCGCGGAAATCCCGGTTCTCGATGATGATATCCCGGAAAAAATCGCGGTTGCCGGCAATCTCCGCTTCCTGCTCCGGATCGTAAAAGCCACTCCTGATCGCTTCGGTGAGTTTCTTCCCGAGCGC
This sequence comes from Methanoregula sp., assembly GCA_049697815.1. GTDB lineage: Archaea > Halobacteriota > Methanomicrobia > Methanomicrobiales > Methanospirillaceae > Methanoregula. Next base: position 3,645 of record JBAVWM010000312.1, read on the forward strand.
CCGTGCTTCTGCCTCGCGGGCATCCAGCACTTCCGCATCGCCGCCTGTTGCAACACTGAGGCCACCAAC
>JBAVWM010000313.1:0-5074 GCA_049697815.1 Methanoregula sp.
ATTTCAGGTTTATGTACACCTGTTTAACTTTTCACAATCGGATCCCAATTTTTTCTTTTCAATCGGATCGCGATTTTTATTTTCAAATCGGGATCCGATTTTTATTTTCAAATCGCGATCACGATCGCGATCGAAAACCGTTCCGGAAAAATCAGGGATCGATTTTCATTTTGAAATCGGATCCTGGTTTTTTTGTTTCAGCTGATCCCCCAGTTTCATTTTACTCTGCAGAGATATCGGTATCAACAGCCCGGGTCGTGGAAAAAGGGATAGAGTTCCATTTCCAGGAAATGATGTACCGTGAAAATTGCACTAAACAGGTGTGATCGATGGATTATTCATACCATCTCAGTTATGTGCGATGAACGCCGCCGCCCCCGACGGGGCGCCCCCGCGGCGGATCAGTAACTAATAATCTAAAAAATCCCAAAACGAACTCCTTGCCCCGCCGTGCCTCGGAGAGGCCCTGAGGCGGGGAACCCTCGCTAAGGTAACTCTAACGATTTTCATAGTTCCGGTGTGAACCCGACCGGTTTACCTGCGTTTCTCCAGAGAAAAACCCTGGATCATCTCTCCAAGAATAAATTTTCCCCATCACCACCTTTATCCACCCCGTCTCCCAACATTCCCGCATGACACCGGAAGAAAAAGCAGTTGCAACCGTTGCTGACCTGATGGCCCTTGCTGCACGAACGGCCCCGAAAGGAAAAGGCATCGACACCCTTGAGATCCGCGTGCTTGCAAAAAAGGATATGAAGAAGATTGCCGCACGCCTTGAAAAACTGGGAAACGAGCGGGGCATCGGGTTCTTCCTCCGGGATGCAAAGAACCTCGCCGCATCGGACGGCTGCGTCCTGATCGGCTGCCGGGGCCGGGAAACCGCCGGTATCAACTGCAGCGGCTGCGGGTACGCTACCTGCGCAGACTTCACGAAGGCCACGCAGAAGAAGGCCCGGAAAGGAGCGCCATTCGAAGGCCCGAACTGCATCCTCCGCATGACCGACCTCGGGATCGCTGTCGGTTCAGCGGTCAAGACCGCCCAGATCCACAATGTCGATAACCGGGTGCTGTACTCCGGGGGCGTTGCCGCACGGGACCTCGGCCTCTTCAGCAAAGAATGCACGGTCGTCTATGCCATCCCGCTCTCGGCAACCGGCAAGAATATCTTCTTCGACCGTCCTTCATCACACTAAGTTATTCCCATTTTTTTCAGTGGGGATCTTTCCGATATGGAGGGGGAGCACCGCCGCCAAAGGCCGCCCCCCACGCGCCGATTCATGTCTCCACCCGGATGAAGATACCGGGAATATGCCCGGGCACGACCCGGCCAGGCTTCGCGCCGATCCCTGGAGGGGTGGGTAAACTCATTCACAAAAAAAATCTTCATCATTCCCCGCTCCGGATCTGGTGCACGGAACCTTTTTTCCCTCACCGCCCCTAACAGGACTTGATACCTATGGCGAAGATGATGATACGCGGGGGCGACCTCGATCTCGTGGAGTACGAGTTCCCGACATTCCCCCCGGGAAAGAACCTCAAGACACTCGGCTTTGAGAAGAAGAAGTTTGCGCTCAAACCGGTCAGGGGCACGATAACGGTGAAGGCACCGGCACGCATCCACCTGACAGTACTTGACATGAACCGCTTTGCCCCGGACCATGCCGGCGGGGGCGGCATCGGGTTTGCCATCCAGTGTTACTGCAGTGCTGAAGTCAGCTGCACGAAAAAGGAGATTACTATTGATTATGGGAGGGCTGCCATCATTGAGAATTTCGTAGCAGTATTCAAAAAAGCGGTCGGGTACTCCGGGGGTTTTGCCATCAGGGTGACCGATCACCAGCACCAGCATGTCGGCCTTGGTTCCACGAGCACGGTCATGATTGCCGTTGCAACTGCCCTGAACGAGGCCGTCGGCTCACCGCTGACGAACACCCAGCTGCGACACCTGATCGGCCGTAATTACTGTGAAGAAACCGCAGACGGCAACATCGCATTCGGGTTTGAGACCGGGGTTGGTCCTGCGGCCAGCACGTACGGCGGCATGGCAGTCATGGGCGATGAACTCGCGCTTGCCTACCACCACCCGTTTGCCGAAGGAAAGAATGTCTATATCATCATTCCCCCGATCAAAATCTCGTCTGCCGGGACGCAGGAGTTCGACCTCCTGATGAACAAGGGACGGAACCTCGATTATTGCGACCGCGAACTCAAGGCGTACCTCTTCCTCATGGATCTCATCCCTGCTCTCGAACGCAATGATCTGAAAAAGATCGGGGATGTCATCTGGGAGATCGAGTTCCGGGGCTCGAAACGTGCAGAAGTGGAGCACCACGGCTACGGGATCTACCACTCCATGAACCTGCTGCGCGAGGCAAAACTCGAGTTCGTGGGCATGAGCTCGGTCGGGCCGTCCATAGCAGTCATCACGGAAAAGGACAAAAAATCCGTCGAGAAGATCCTAAAACCCCTCGGCCTGACGATCGCCATTGTCACGAAGGCAGACAACCGTGGCCTGCAGGTAACCCATACGGCGTAACAACCGGCAGCAGCACTGCACCCCGTTTTTTCCTGATAAACCTCCACGACAGAAATTCCCTTTTTGTATGGAAGATGATTCCCCCCCGGTTGCGCAACCAGTCCCAAAAAAGGCATGGGGCGCACGGAGGATGGAGCGTTATGGGGTTTGCGGAAATTCTGGTATTTACTCCACCCGGTCAAAAGATACTATCGTATGACGGGAATTCCCCGGAGACCGGTTTTTTCAAAAAGACCTGCTTTGTAGAAATCCTCTTGCATCAGCTATGATCGCCCCCCTTGCGCCAGCCCTGCCCCCGTTGGGGGCGGGGGCGCATGTGATGACTCTTGCATTGCCTGCTCTGAAAAATTCTCCATTTCTGTGTACAGGTAATACGGCGTCATCGTAATGGGGGCGCCCAAGCAGCGGGGCAAAGTCCCTGGAGCGTCAAGTACCATGATTTCTCCAGAGCAAAAAGAACTGAAAATCTTCATTCTGCCGGACGGGAGAAGGGGGGCTCCCGCTCATGACGTATCTGAGCGCCGGTCCCACCAGGCCCTGGCAATGCTATAGAGCATAAACAGTACGGCGCCAGCGGTCAACAACATAACACCGATCAGGAGATAACTCATATTTTCCTGGACAACGGTCAGCGTACCAAAATAGTACCCGGCCATGACGAGACCGATTGCCCAGCAGGCACCCCCGAGGACATTGTAGAAGAGGAAACGCTGGTACTGCATGGAACCGACCCCGGCAAGGAACGGAGCGAAGGTGCGGACGACGGGGACGAAGCGGGCGAAAAAGATCGTTGCCCCGCCATATTTTTCAAAGAACCCGTAGGTCCGGTCAATGTGCTCTTTTTTCACCAGGGTCGGGAACCTTTTTAAAAAAACCTGGAGCCCGATATAATTCCCAATCCAGTAGTTGACCGTGTCGCCGATGACCGCTCCGAGGGTGACCGCTATAATGAGCCATGTTATATCGAGCATCCCGCCCGCTGCCGCTGCACCACCGACAAAGAGCAGGGAATCTCCCGGCAGGAACGGGAATATCACAAAACCCGTTTCAAAAAAGATGATGAAGAACAGGATGAAATATGTCCAGAAACCATATTCCTGGATTACGGCAACCATATTCTGGTCGATATGAAGAAAAATATTTATCAGCGTTTCGAGCATACTTCTTGAAAATTATGCGTTCGGTTTCTATTTGAACCTAGAGTTGACGAAAGAGCATCACCGATTGACAAATGGTTTCCGGCAGATGAGCGCACTGCCTGCTGTACGCTGATGAAATGATTATCGTTTATGCGCGCCAGAGTACTGGAATACCAGAACGCATATCCCAAAAGGAAGGATCCCATGTCGTACCCTGATAAAGCAATCCTCTGCTGTCTGATGCTTGCCTGCTGCAGTTTTTTTTTATGTACCCCGGCGCATGCATTCACCGCCAACTCGCTCGATATTACGATCGACAAAAACGGAGATGCGATCGCCACGTTCCGCTTCACGCTCGAAGGGATCCTTGAGAATTCCATTCCCCTGTCCTTACTTGAGGAAGAACTCAAAAAAGGGCTTACTACCGGTACAGAGTCTCCCGAAATCAAATCCATGGATACATCCGGTGTTGTCCTCCTCCTGAAAAACTTTGCCGAAATTTCGGATGTGCCGACAGGAACGGAATACAGCACATCTGCCCTGGACTTTACAAAAGCGGAGCTTGCCCTGCAGAATTCCGGACTGAGCGGTGCCATATCTGCAGATTTTTCACCGGAAAAAATAGTCCTGACCTTCCCCGATTCGTACCAGCAGGAATTTTCGAATGTCGATGTCCTTCCTTCGGTTTCCCATACGGTTGAAGATCCTGCAAAAAGAGCGGCACGTGCTCAGGCACAGGTATCGCCCGGTGCCACAGCGGGAGCTGGCATTCCCGTAAATCCCGCACCAGGGGGTTCCATCAATGTTACCTCATCACCACAAGGAGTAAAGGTGTACCTGGATTCCCGGTATATTGGTGAAGCCCCCGCCGTCTTTCCGGATATTGCTCCCGGCACCCATACGGCAGAGTTCCGTAAAGACGGTTTTGCTTCCCTGAAAAGAAATGTGACCATCTTTGAGGGAAAAACAACAAATATCAGGGTTGTTCTCGAGTACATCCCGCCTGCAACGCCAGAGGAGTCCTCCTCATTCCCCGGTTTTGTTTTGCCGGTTGTCATTGTCGTTCTCATCGCTATCGCTGGTGGTGGATATTATTACTGGAATAAGAACATGAAGACCGGTGAGGAAGAAGAGGAAGATACACAAGAATGAGAGCGGGTAGCACAGCGCATATCCTTTTTTCATGCAACGGTCCGGCAGATTTGTGCACAGGGATCGGGGAGATAGCATCAATGAAGGGAAATTTTTGCTCTGTAGAAATCCTCTTGCATTAGCTATGATCGCCCCCCTTGCGCCAGCCCTGCCCCCGTTGGGGGCGGGGGCGCATGTGATGACTCTGCATTGCCTGCTCTGAAAAATTCTCCATTTCTGTGTACAGGTAATACGGCGTCATCGCAAT
>JBAVWM010000314.1:0-7870 GCA_049697815.1 Methanoregula sp.
GAACCCATCACATAATTTTTTAACTCCTGACCCACCGTGACAGATATCCCGTATTAAAAAATTTGTACGGGAATACTACGCCAAATTAAAATCCAAAAAATAAGATGCCTGCACGAACGATAGGGGAGCCTGTACCGGGATTCTGTTCTATTCTTCATATGAGTTTCCTCGCGCTTTCCCCCCCCTTTGCAGAAAAAAGATCCGGACGGCAAATACCTGTGACCCCATCAGTCCCGGTGGGAATGTTACCGGATAAAAACCCGATGCTAGAACAACATTTATATTGTAAATATGCATACATTTACATATGTCCAAACAAACCAGCAAGAACCCGTCCGGGTCCTGGAAGATGATCCTGCTGCTTATCATAGCAGGTGGAGCAGCCCTGATGATATCCACCGTGTCTGCAGATACGGGAGTTACTATTGCCGCAAGCGGGGTCCCGTCATATTACCTGGGAGAAAAAGTGGTTTTCAGTGGCCACAATTATGATTCGGATACCACGTACCTCTTCATAACCGGACCCGGCATCTCCGATGGCGGGGGAAAACTTACCTCGCCTCAGCAGGATGTAGTCAGCGGGGATCCCGGTTCATTCGACATAGTAAAAACAAAAGCGGATACGTCCTGGGAATATGTCTATTATACGCATAATCTGAATGTCAGTGCTGGATCGTATACGATTTATGCCGTGAGCCAGCCAAAAACGGAAGATCAGTTAGGTCCCGGTGCCGCTAGTGTCCACATAATACTCAAAAAACCCTTCATAACTGCAGAGATCTCTCCCGCAACAATTTCAAAAGGAGTGCCCTTTACGGTTTCCGGATTTGCGGAAGGAAACCCCGAAAAGGTCCAGATCTGGATCCTCGGTAAGAACTACTACTCCAGGGCAACGGTATCCGTCAACTCTGATGCCTCGTTCACGTCTGTAGTCCCCCAGGAGGTCACCAGTCACCTTGAAAGCGGCCAGTACTTCGTGATTGTCCAGCACTCGATGCAGAACAACACGTTCGACATCGATGTCAGCGGAGATTACGTCCGCAGCCTGCAACTGAACAATGGTACGAATATCTTCAGGATCGCCGGCCCGGGAAGCCTGCAGGGCAGCGACGCGGCAGAGGCACTCATTGCTGCGTTCAGTGACCACAATACTGGCGATGACACCTATACCGTGATCCCGTTCCTGTTAAATGATACGGGCATTTCAACACCTCCGGCACTACCTGCCACGACCACTCCGGTTCAAAGTCCGACCCAGCCAGCCCTGCTTCCGTTTGCCCTGATCGGAGCAATCGTTCTGGTTCTGGGAATTGTGATGTGGAGCCGGCGTTAGGGTTCCAAATTTTTTAGAAATTATCAGGAGACCCGTATTCCCCCATTATCTTTTGCTCTCCTAGAAAATTTCGTACCAGGCATTCAGGCAAGAGGATGAGAACGCGATATAAAAAAAAACTGGAAATGAAAAAAGGCGTTACTTCTTGTGTGCCGGGCTCTCATCATGGTGGATAAGCCGGCATTTGTTGACGCACTCCCAGTTCTCCGGGTGGAATTTGCCTTCCGCATCGGCTTTCATCGTTGTATGGTACTTCTCCCCGCATACAAGGCATTCCATAAGTCCCGACTTCTCATCTACCAGTTTTGTGGTGTGTTTTTTCCCGGTCATATCCTGTTAATCGTGCATACGGGCAGAAATACGTATGGATTGCGGACACCGGCGCATAAGAAGATGGCCCCGGATGAATGCCAGAAGGCAAAAAAGGAGCTGTAACCTCAATCCACGTGCTTTTTTATCCAGGCTGCATAGTGGTCCATCCAGCTCTGCAGGTACTGCCTGCTTGCCGGGCCGATGTTTCCAGCCCCGTCAAACAAGCCCTCCCGCATCTGGATATAGGCTTCCGGCTGGCGGAGCACGGGAACATCCAGGTAGGAGAGGACGTTTCTCAGGTGCTGCTGGGCCATGGCCGTGCCGGTGTTACCGGGAGAGACGCCGATGATACCTGCGGGTTTTCCGGCCCAGACATTCCGGGCGGGCGGACGGGAACCGTGATCGAGCGCATTCTTGAGTACACCTGGGATCGAACGGTTGTATTCAGGAGTTACAATCAGGATTCCATGGGCGGCCCTGATTGCGTTCTTCATCCGCACCACCGGTTCAGCCGGGTGCTCATCGTCATCCTGGTCATACGGGGGCAGGTCTCCGATCTGCACCCGGCTGAAGGAAAATTCCGGAGGTGCCAGCTTCACCAGGGCGTCTGCAAGTTTTTTGTTGAACGAATCTTTCCGGAGACTTCCAACGATAACTGCGATCTGATATCTGCTCATAGTGCTTACATTTGCGTTATTGGTTATCTAGGTAACTCTCCCGCACGGCGGCCGTGGTCTCCCGCTTCCCTTACGAGTGCAAGAGCTCCATTTATCAGCCCGGGTAAAATACCATGCTCTTGAAAATAAAAAAAATCCATCTGTACCTCTGTATGGAAATTACCCTATGACACCCCCAAACAGCCCCTCCTTTCTCCGACCCCTCATGCCCCCGCCCCATCCGGCCATGCGTTCCGCCTCCCAATATTGTCCATTATTGTACAGCCAGCGCCACAGAAATCGCCCCGATTGGCGTTAATCAGGGCAATATAACGATTTCCGGAAAACCGTGTAAAAAAACAGGGTATTTTTGTACATAATTCCGGAAAAGTAGTGTCCGGAGGGGCAATCCGGGGCCGTAGCGGGCCCGGTTCGGCACCGGGGAGATGAGGTATCCCGAACTCCCCGCCCACCGACGACAGCCGAGAGGCACTTCGGATTATTCCCGCTTTCAGGTCTGCTTGAAGAGCTGCCTTGCCATGGCAACTCTCTGCTCAAAACCGGGTCCTTCCAGTTCTTCGACAACGGATTCGAGAACCATCGGGATATCGATGTGCTGGGGGCATTTGTCAACGCATTCCCGGCACTGGACGCACCGGGACGCGAACTCGGGGTTCCCGAGGGCGACAGCGCCGCCCAGCCGTGCAGCGTACATGAATTTTTCCTCATCGGGATTGTGAACGAGATACAGGTTGTTATATTCCTCGAAACACAATGGGATGTTGACTCCCGAAGGGCAGGGCATGCAGTACCTGCAGCCGGTACAGCCGACTTTCATCAGCTCGCGGTACGTACTCTCCACCCGTTTTACCAGCTGCAGTTCCGCTTCCGTCAGAGAATTGGGATAAGCCTGCTCTGCAACCCGGAGGTTCTCCCGGATGTGCGCCTCCTCATTCATCCCGGAGAGGATAACCGTGACCTCCGGATGGTTCCACACCCAGCGGAGGGCCCATTCCGCAGCGGTCCTCTTTACCGGGGGCTCGTCCCAGATCTTTTTTACCGCTGGAGGCACGGTTCTGGTAAGGTTCCCTCCCCTGAGGGGCTCCATGATGATGACACCAAGTCCTTTGGAAGCAGCGTATTCAAGACCAGCTGTGCCTGCCTGGTTCTTTTCGTCCAGGAAGTTGTACTGGATCTGGCAGAAGTCCCAGTTATACGCGTCCACGATCCGGCCGAAATACGTTCCTGCGCCGTGGAAGGAGAAGCCTGCGTTCCTGATGCGGCCATCCTCTTTGGCCCTGTCAAGGAAATCGGCAACACCCATCTTCTCGATCTCATCCCACAGGTCGCCGACAAGAGCGTGGATGAGATAATAGTCGATGTGGTCGGTCCTGAGTTTCTCCAGCTGGGCATTCAGGTACTTGTCCATATCCTTCCGCTTTTCGATAAGCCACGAAGGGAGTTTTGTGGCGAGTTTAACCTTCCCGCGGTACCCGTCAGCAAGTGCACGGCCCACGAATGGTTCGCTCTGTCCCATGTGATAAGGCCAGGCAGTATCAACATAGTTGACCCCGTGATCGATTGCATAACGTACCTGCTTTGTTGCCCTCTCTTCATCGATCGAGCCATCCGCTTTCACGGCAAGACGCATGCACCCGAACCCGAGAATGGAAAGTTCGTCTTTGTTCTTCGGCATTTTCCTGTACAGCATTTTCATTTACCCGGTTTCTTCAGATTATTTTAATGATCTACGCTCTTTTCCAGACAGTCTGATCAGTTACTTTTTCGCGCTCATCCCGACTTCCCGCAGCCACCCCGCTATCTCATCCTGCGCATCTTTTACATCGCCGCCCCGGATGGCAAGACCGTCAAGGACGGTTGACTGCGGGCAGGTTTTTCTGATATCCGCGACACTCCGCCCCATGCCGCTTCCCTCGTGCGTGCAGAACGGCGCAATGGTCTTTTCGGAGAAATCATATTCTTCCAGAAAGGTGAACACCGGCATCGGCATCGTTCCATACCAGTTAGGGTAGCCGAGGAAAACCACATCATAGGAAGCCAATATTTCCAGATGACTGCTCAGCTTCGGCCGGGCATTGGCGTGAAGTTCCTGCTGTGCCACCTTGGTGGTTTCCATATAATCCACGGGATATGCATGCACCGCTTCAATACGAAACAGATCGCCCCCGGTTATTTCCTGGATCATCTTTGCCACGACTTCTGTGTTGCCGAGCGGCAGGTTCACGATCTTTCCGCCGACATAGTTGTTGCCTGAACGCGAAAAATAGGCGATCAGACATTTTGAATCGTGTATGTCCATTTTCTCCGCTTTCATGTATTCCATCCTTCCATGGGTGTCTCAAACCCCGGACAGATTGTAGTATATATAAAATACGTATGCCATAAATAGTGCATACAAACAGATGTGTTACATACTGACAGGTTTGATACTATGGATACCACGCAGAAAAAATACAAGTACAGCTGGCCAATCGAGGCAACCCTGGACGTGATCGGCGGCAAATGGAAACCGCTGGTCATCTACCAGCTCAAGGACGGGACGCTGCGTTTCAACCAGATCGTAGACAGGGTTCAGCCCCGGATTACCCAGAGAATGCTGACAAAAGAGCTCCGCGAACTTGAGAGAGATGGGCTCGTGAACAGAAAGGTGTACCCGCAGGTTCCGCCGAAAGTGGAATATTCGCTCACGGAAACAGGACGATCCCTGATACCGATTCTCGACCAGCTCTGTGACTGGGGATCCGAACACATGAAGAACGACATTGAGTTCCAGTGCGAAGAATAAAAAGCATTTTTCGTCAAGGCATTTAACGTTCGAAAACTTACTGCTCTTCGAGTAATAATTGCACTCCTAAAACAGCCCTTCTTTTATTTGACCCCTCCCATACCCCATCCGGCCATGCGTTCCGCCTCGGGAAATTGTCCATTATTGTACAACCAGCGCCACGGAAAGCGCTCTGTTTGGCTTTAATCAGGGCAATATGACGGTTTCCGGAAAACCGTGTACAAAAACAGGGTGTTTTTGTACATAATTCCGGAAAAGTAGTGTCCGGAGGGGCAATCCGGGCTCGCAGAGGGCCAGGATTCGTATATGGGAATGCAGGCCTCCTGGTCAGGTTACGACACCCTCCTTTTAACTGCGGCAACCTGCGGGCGCCTTACCCCCAGTTGGGGAGGTTCATCATCCTGGTCTTTTGCCGGGATTCGGTAGCAGGGTTTTCTATCAGGAACCGTTTTTTATTTTTTTTAATCGCAATCAGGATCGCGATCGAAAACCGATCCGGAAAAATCGGGAACCGATCTTCATTTTCAAATCGATCCGCGATTTTTTCCGGAAATCAGATCGCGGTTGAAAAATTCCTCCTACCCAGATCTGGGAACCTTATAATGTCAGACATTGACAGCCCATCATTTCCTGTGGAGATTCAGAGGGTGCAGCCGGAATGAGGGGGATTCCCATTTGTGAGTAAGGGGGTCGGATCCCATTTAAAAATAAATATAATGGGGCACTTCCCTATCGGTCAGCCCCGACACGCAACCCATCACTCTTTTTTCGGGGGCTTGACGTAGATGAAGACCGCAGTCCCGGCCGCGATCAGCACAGTCGTCATACCGATAAGGGCTACGATAATACTCGGGTTTCCAAACAGTCCCGGGACCTGCGTGGGTTCGGGCGTGGCCGTGACAACAGGGACGATTACCGGATCGATTACGGTCGGGACCGGGGTCGGCGCCGCTGACATGACCTGATTCATAGGCTGGAGCGTGCCGTATCCCTGTGACGTCTGTCCCGGCACGATATAGATCGAGCCCTCGTAATCATAGTACCCGCTCAACGATAACCGCAGAATATGATTTCCCGCGGGCACTCCGTTCACGTTTACCGGGGTTGCCCCACGATAGACGCCATCGATCAGAATACTGGCACCGGAAGGGGATGAATATATCAGCACAGTGCCTGTTGTTTCGGTTTCCTCAACGGACATTGTCGGGTTTGAAGTAGTAACAACCGTTACCCGCCGGGTAACTGCGACCGTAGTTTCCCTGGGAGTGACGGTTGTCAGTGGTGTGGCATTGATAATCTGTGTCGTGGCAATGGTTATCGTTGGTGTAGCATTGGTAGTCTGCGTTGTGACATTGTCGGCACCGACTGGTAGTACGATGAGGAGTATTGCGAGGAATACTGTGATTGGTATGACAGATGATCCGCTTCCACGTAACATTGATAAAATCCTGCCGGCTGGATTTACCGGTGAATTCTTGCAAACCTTACATGGTTGTGTCAGGTGATAAAGCCCATTACCCGTAAGCACGATCCAGACCCGGAAACTGCTGTAAAAACCGTGTAGTAGCTCCCAAATGTTCAGGTTCCGGATAACCAAACATCATAGGACAACACAAGATTTCTGGTCGCTGGAATGTGACCATACCAAAAAAAATTACTTAAAAAAAATTACCGGCCCCGGCACGCAACCCGTTCCTATTTCTTCGGGGGCTTGAGGTGAGTGAAGACCGAAGCGCCGGCCGCGATCACCGCCGTGATCACACCGAGAATGGCTGCGAGGACCGTCGAATTTCCGAGCAGTCCCGTTTCCTGCGTGGGTTCGGGTGTGACCGTGACGATTACCGGAACGATAACGGTCGGGATCGCAGTGGGTGTAGCCGTTACCTGACTCATGGGCTGGAGCGTGCCGTATCCCTGTACCGTCTGTCCCGGCACGACATAGATCGAGCCCTCGTAATCATAGTACCCGCTCAACGACAGCCGCAGGATATGAGTTCCCGCGGGCACTCCGTTCACCGTTCCCGGGGTCGTCCCGACATAAATCCCGTCGATCAGGATACTGGCGCCGGCCGGGGATGAAAATATCTTCACGCTGCCGGTTGTCGGGGTTTCCGTGACGGGGATTGTCAGGTTTGCAGTCGTAACAACCGTTGCCGTTTTTGAAACCGTCACGGTTGTTTTCCTGGGAGTGGCGGTTGTGTTTGTAGTGGCAACGGTATCCGTTGGCGTGATGTTGGTGGTACCGGTTGCGGTAACGTTTGTCGTTGGTATAACTGTGGCTGTATCGGTTGCGGTAACGTTTGTCGTTGGTAAAACCGTGGTTGTCTCCGTTGTGACATTGGCAGCGCTAACCGGTAGTACAACAAGGAGTATTGCAAGGAATACTGCGACTGGTATGACAGATGATCCGTATCTCCGTGACATTCGTAAACCCCTGGGCCAGCTGGATTATCAGTTGATTTCTTGTAAATATTACATTGTTGTTATGGGTGATAAATCCGTTTAAAACCATGAAGTACGATCCGGTCCTGGAACCTGTCATAAAAAACCACGTATCGGCACCCACCCGTTCATGGTCCGGATCGCCGGTAGTTATTGCCCTGGAAAACTTCGATGAGGTCTTCCCTCTCCTCCATGCCCATCTCCGGCTTTGCTCTCCCATGGTTGTAAGCCCCTGGCTTCACAGGAGAGGACCATTCCCCTGCCGCAGGTCTCCCCTCCTGTTTTGCTGGGGGAAATTACGGCATCAGCGCCGGACAATGC
>JBAVWM010000315.1:0-4602 GCA_049697815.1 Methanoregula sp.
CTCGACCCGTTCGGAACACCGGCGATGTTTGTCGATGCCGCTGTCCGCGGGTGCCGCCGGTTTCTTTTCGTCACGGCAACAGACACCGCTCCTCTCTGCGGGGCACACCTCAGGGCGGGTATCCGGCGATACGGGGCCATCCCGATGAACACCGAATACCACAGCGAAGTGGGCCTGCGGATCCTGCTCGGGTTTGTTGTCCGGGAGACCGTGAAGTACGACCGGGGGGTCGAGCCGCTCTTCTGCTATGCCCGTGAGCACTTCACCCGGCTCCACCTCCGGCTGCTCCGGGGGGCACAGGCCGCGGACGATACCCTGGAACGGATAGGATTCATCCACCAGTGCAGGAAATGCCCGTACCGCGAGGAGCAGCCGGGCCTGCAGGCACACGACCGTACCTGTCCCCGCTGCGGCGAGCCGCTCCAGCCCATCGGCCCGCTCTGGCTGGGGAGTATCCGGAATGAGGAATGGGTTATCCAGATGCAGGAAGCCATTGCCGGCAGGGACCTCGGCACAAAAAAAGATCTGGTCCGGCTGCTGGATACCTGCAGATCGGAATTACCTACATCAAGTTTTTACGATTACCACCATATTGCAAAACTGCTGGGATGCTCCCCGCCTGCCATCGATGTCGTCCTTGAACGGATCCGTGCTGCCGGATATCCGGCAACCCGGACGCACTTCTCGGGGTATGGCATTAAGACGGGAGCACCGCTGGAAGTAATCCGGAAAGCAGTCGGGACAGAAAAGCAACCGTGAGACAAAAAAAGCGGGGAAAATCTGGAAAAGGCCGTTTCACCCGAGGAAAACCGGTTTTCCTTTTTGTAATGAAAGCAGTAGGGTGAATTACAGGTTTTCCTGTTTTTAAGAAAAGCAGGATTAACGTTCCACAATGATCGTGAGCAGGTCCCCGTCGATCATCTTATGCGTGATGCCGACCCGCTGGCCCGGGTGCTTGACGGATTTGCCCCAGATCCGGGCATACCGGAATTTCTGGGCGAACTCACGGTGGAGCTTGTTGCAGATGTCCTCGACCGTGCTCTCCTTACGGATGATGAGAGGTTCCTCGAGATCGGCATCGCCGCCGTGAGGTTTTAAGTACACCCGGATAAACCCGAGACAGTCATAGAGCGCGTCCTTTGTTTCTTCAAGGTGAAATCCCGCGGCTGCCGATATCATCAGCGGGGGACTGCCGAACCGCCCGGCGATATCGTGCTCGATCTCGAGGTACCGCTCCTTGTCCACAAGATCGACCTTGTTGACCGCGATAAAGGCCGGGACATAGACGCGGTTTCCCTGCACCGCATCGATAAGATCGTCCTGCGTGGCGTTCCCGCGGATGAGGATATCGGCATTCATCATCTTGCTCTCAGAAAGGATCGATCGCACTTCCTCGATATCGAGATCGAGCGTCCCGACTGCATTGAGCCGGATACCCCCGTGGGAGGATTTCTTGATGGTGATGTCCGGTCTCGGTACATTGATCCGGATCCCGGCATCGTAGAGCTCCTTGATCAGGACGTCAAAGTGCCGTTCGTTGAAGACATCCACGAGAATGATGATGATATCGGCATTCCTCACAACGGCGATCACTTCCTTGCCCCGGCCCTTTCCCATTGCTGCGCCTGCAATAAGCCCGGGAATATCAAGGATCTGGATCTTTGCTCCTTTGTGCTCAAGGGCACCGGGCACGACCGTGAGGGTGGTAAAGGCGTATGCCGCTACGGCACTCTCAGTGCCGGTCAGCTTATTCAGCAGCGTGCTTTTACCGGTGGACGGGAAGCCGACAAGGACGGCGGTGGCATCCCCGGACTTCTTGACCGCATACCCTTCCCCGCCGCCCCCGGCCTTCATGGCCCGGTTCACGGCTTCGTCCTTGAGACGGGCGATCTTTGCCTTGACGCGGCCGATGTGCTTGGATGTAGCCTTGTTGTACGGAGTCTTGGTTAACTCGTCTTCAAGCTCTTTGATCTGTTCCTCAAGACTACTCATTCTTATATTAATCGCTGCATGTCCGAGATATAGTTGTTTGTGAAACACCCTGTGAACCGGCTGGAGAGCGGATATTGACAAGGGTCCGGGCCGGTACGGAACCAGGCAACTGTACAAGGATGCACCCGGAACCGTGACAGGGTATAAAATGCCAGGTAAAAAACTATCATCCGAAGATGCGCTTTTTGCGGATCTTCTCGTAATTTTTTCGGGTTTGTAATTCCAGAGGCAAGGACAGAAGGACTGGCCAGAATGCACCCGTAAAAAACTATAAGTAACCTCATAGCCCAATGTAGTGAGCAACTGCTGCTATAGTGTAGACCGGCCAATCATGCGAGCCTCTCACGCTCGCGACAGGGGTTCGAATCCCCTTAGCAGCACTGAGCATTCATGGTCCAGTTCTCTGAAATTTCATATTGAATAAACAACCGCGAAAATTTTTTTTAGTCTTTTGTCCGATCAAGTATAGGGATAGTATACAATTTCAGTTGCAAAAATCAGTTGCAAAAAACCTTTTTTAATTCGGATTGACCATAGTCCTATAGAGCCCTATCTGTTGTTTTCTCAAGTTCACGTGAGATGTATTAAAAAAACGATTTGGACAAAAGTGGTGAAAAAGTCGTGGATGCCGACTTCAGGGTTCATGATGAGAAATAACCGGCAATCGGGGAATGATGGAAAAAAAAGATTATTACGAGACCCTGGGCGTCAAACGGGATGTTTCGCAGGATGACCTGAAGAAAGCATTCAGACAACTGGCAAGAAAATATCATCCGGACCTCAACAAGGGGAGCAAAGAGGCAGAGGAGAAGTTTAAGGAGATTAATGAGGCCTACCAGGTGCTCAACGATCCCCGGAAAAAGGCTGAGTACGACAACGCAGGAGATGCTGCCTTAAGGCAGGGGGATAGTTCCGGGTACACACCACCCAGCTATGATGACCTGTTCAGGGACTTCGGGTTAGGAGACATCTTCGATGCATTCTATGACGGTCCGGACAGGACACAAAAAACGGCCGGTGCTGACCTCTGGTACGAGATTGAGATCTCCCTCCCTGACGCCTTCTCCGGTACAAAAAACACCGTTGAGGTTCCCCACCTGTATGAATGCGGCACCTGCCTCGGTTCAGGCGCACAGCCGGGATTTATCCGTACCTGTACCACATGCGGAGGGAGCGGGGAACTCATAACTGCCCGGCGGGGCAGATATCAACAGATGATTAATATCATCCAGTGCCCTGACTGTGGCGGCCGGGGAACGATTATCATAAAACCCTGTGAGACCTGTCAGGGCATGGGGATAATCCGGAGGATGAGAAGAATTGAGGTTACAATTCCTGCCGGGGTTGAAGATGGCCAGTTCTTACGGATTGCCGGTGAGGGAGAGCCCGGCAGGGAGCATGGCCCGCCGGGCGATTTGTATGCCGTTGTCCACATAAAAAAACATCCGTTCTTTGAACGAGTGGGAACAGACCTGTACAGTACCACCGTTATCGGAAGTGAAACCGCAATCCTTGGCGGAGAGATTACCGTTCCCACCATGAACGGATATGCGACACTCAAAATTCCTCCCGAGTCGCAGAGCCATACCCTTTTCCGTCTCAAAGAACAGGGAATGCCCTCCCTGAATTCCGGAAGGCGGGGGGATCTTCTCACCAGGGTTATTGTAAAGCTTTCCGAAGAACCAATAAAAAAACAGAGGGGATGGAACGGGGAAGAACTCGTTGCAATACTGGCATTCCTTATTGCATCAGCAGATTTCCTTTTCCAATTGCAACAGGATGGAGCAGTAAGACCGGGTAACCTGTTCATTTCAATGGTACTATTTCTGGTTTGTTATGCAATAGGATGGGTTTTATTGAAGGTGTACCAGGGTATTGATAAATAAAAGTAATGGTGGGCCGTTGGATGGGTATCTCCTGTTCCCATCCTGCTCAAGGCCAACAGGAGAGGAATACGACTATGATCCATTGCAGCACTTCGATGCCGGGGGTTCTGTTCACTTATCTCATACGGGAATATCCTGAAGAGAAATAGAAAGGAATCCGATGCTCATCATGAGCAGTTTATGACAGGTGAGTACTGGGTAGAGTTCCCCTTGGGGGATTGCCACCGGTCATGTTTCCACCGGGATCGCCATGAAGCCAATGCGTGGTATGCCATTTTGAGAGAGAAACAGAAACTGGGCGGCAGAGTGCCACGGAAGAGTTATATCGTATACGAAAGGCAGGGAATGGACTCTTTTTGTTTGATTGGGGTTAATATATGGAACAGGTTGATTTTTCAACCCTTTTGACGAGACAAAACCCTGTAGATTCACGGTTTTTTAGTACCGGATCCTAACGATATAAAAAAGAACCGGGACACTGCCCCCAGGCAGAAAAAATGAAATTCTTCGGGTTATCCCCCTCCCAGGGCGTCGTCTTCCATCTCTGCTGCTGATACGGATTTTGCTTTTTCCTGCAGGATTGCAAGAAGATCAGCAAAGGGCATCAGCTTGTTTGCCACCAGGGGCGGAGGTGTCGGCTCTACCGGTATGGCGAGATCGGCTTTTCCGCTTTGATCAACCAGCCAGAGCGCAGATACATAGAGTGCCGGGACCTGGAGGAACC
>JBAVWM010000316.1:0-11147 GCA_049697815.1 Methanoregula sp.
AGCGGATACTGTCGATCGACCGTGTTTTTCTTCATTGTCACTCCCTGGAATATCTCCGGAATGTCCGCGGAGATGCTATTTGTACATCATGCAATTCTACGGATTTTTATTACTTATGACGATCGAGAATACGATGCAAACGTTGTGGGAAGGATATCTATCCCCTCAAAGGAACGAGATTCTCTGAACTTCGGATCTCCCCCTCGCAATGGCTCGCTCTCATTAAACTTTTTGAGCTCTTCTGTTTCAGCGAGGAAAGCTGCGAAAGATGCCGCCCTGAGTTATAAGACCTCACTGAAAGCTTATGATCTTCTCAGACGAGTTCTTGTTGAAGATCTTGCCCGGACCGATAACATTCTCCAGGGAGAACTTGAAGCGGATGAATCATATTTCGGTGGTCGAAGAAAGGGTAAAAGAGGCCGAGGGGCCGGTCACAAGACCCTTGTGTTTTGGAATCCTGGAGCGGGGTGGTAAAGTATCTGTTAGTATCGTTACTGATGTGAAAGCTGAATCCCTTATGAATGGAACTGTCAAGAAATTACGACGCGGCTCAATTGTTTATACCGATAAATGGAGGGGTTACGATTTTCTCATGTTCTGCGGATACAGGCACCTCAACATCGATCACAAGTACAAATTCAAACAAGGAAAAGTTTACATCAATGGAATTGAAGGATTCTGGTCTTCGCTAAGGAGAGGTTGATGAAACAACATGGGATCTCAAAAGAGAAGTTCCTCTATTACATCAAAGAAATGGAGTGGAGATATAACAATCGTGAGAAAGATTTATTTGAAAAGGTTATGGATTTGATGGTACATCAGGTACTGTTTTTGGTGGATGTTACCTAATCACCAAACTTTTTTAATCCCTGAATATCAGGGCGCCGAAGATCACAAGCATGATGCCGACTAAAAGGGCGACGATGCCGATCAGCCCTTTTACCGCGGCTATTGTTTCGGGAAGGAATATCCAGATCGCGTACCCCCCAAGGGCACATAAAACGAGCCCGATTATCAGTGCAAAAACTCCTGTCTTATCCATAAAAATTCCTCACCTTCTTGGTTTGTGAATCTGCGCATATAAGGATATTGAGCATTACCTTGCGGCTTCAGCTGTTCTGGTGCCGTCGCAGGGATCTCCATGGGTACGGCAGGAGTGCCATCAGCACGATGGCAACAGAAATCACGATAGGGATGGTGCCCAGTGCTGCCCCGAGCGAATAGTGATCTGCAATCAGGCCGTTTACGGCAACACCAAGACCACCGAATCCGATGGTAAGTCCGAGCATCAGTCCCGAGGCCAGGCCGATATTCTGTGGCAGGAGCTCGTGGCCCATGGCAACGGCGACCGAGAACGTGGCCCAGAGACAGAACCCGAAACCGAGAAGGGCGATGACGGCAGGAAAGCCCGACATGACCATGAAGAGACCGAAGAACGGGAGCGTACCAGCAAGGGCAAAGACCATGAACTCCTTCCTGCCGAACCGGTCTGAGATGCGACCGCCGGCTACCTGCCCGGCCACGCCACAGAGAAGCATTAACGTCATGATCAGGCTCGCAGTCACGAGAGTATACCCCTGCGAGACGAGGTATGTCGGGAGGAAGGTCAGGGCGGCAAAGATCGCCCATGCCCTGAAGATGGAAGCGACCATCAGGATAACGAAGGGCCTCTTTGACGGGACATCAGCGGGTACCTCTTCCGGGACCGCATGAGCTTCTTTTGCTGCCGTGATTCCGCCCGGCAGAAGAATCCTCAGGACAAAGACCATGACGATGGCAGGGATGATGAGGAAGAGGAGCCCGGGAAGTCCGAGCCACCAGACCAGGACGCCGGTCAGGAGCGGGCCTATCGCGTACCCGATATTGCCGCCGACCACGAAGTATGAGGTTATCTGCCCCCTGTTCTCCCTGATACAGAGCCGGCTGACGATACTGAGCGCCGTGGGGTGGAAGCAGGCATGGCCGAGGGCGGCAAGGATGGCAAAGGCCATGATGAGATAATAATCCTTTGCAACACCAAAGAGGGCCACAAATACAGCGCTGATGAAGAGGCTGATGCTTACGCTGATAGTGAGCCCCCTTTTGTCTGAGAGCCAGCCGATGACCGGCTGGGTAAAGGAAGAAGTCACGTTATACGCTGTCACAAGGAGCGCCGCAGCAAGGTATGAGTACCCGTTCTGGGTTATCAGGAGCGGCAGAATGGCAGGGAGCACCGGCATGTAGATGTCAGTGATCATGTGGGCAGCGGCAAGACCGGTGATGGTATTTTTCACGCTGCGGGACGGGGTTATGCAATTCGTTTCAGCCGTAGTATCTCGACCTCGATATCCTGCACGTCTTTTGTATGGAAGGCAAAGGTGCGTTTAATCGGGAACGCCCCCCCGATCATTTCGGTGATCTCTGCTCGCCGTGCAGTGTAAGTTTCTACAAATGGGATGGATCCGGCATTAAAGATACTGTAGGTGACCGGAGCCACGGCAAGGGCGCAGTCGATGAACGGGCGGTCGGCATGGGCTTTTTGTGCACCGAACGGCGGGTTCATGACCACGGTATCACAGGTCCCGATCCGTTCCCGGCACCCGCCTTCCCGCAGGTCTGCGGCAAGAACCATGATATCCGTATTGAGAAGATCCGCATTCTCCCGGGCTACTGCCAGTGCCCTCTCATCGATGTCTATGCCGACAACGGAATCAGCTCCGAGGAGTGCCGCACCGATGGCGAGCACCCCGGTCCCGCACCCGAGATCGCAGACCCGCTTTCCCTCAATATCTCCCTTCATCAGGGCATGGTAGATGAGCCGGGCAGCAAGAGGAGCCGGTGTCTGGTACTGTTCGAGCGCTGCCTGAGGCCGGGAGAAACCGCGGACATGCTGGAGGATCATCTCGAGTTGTTTCAGCTTCATGGGATCTCATCGATCATATACCGGTCCCAGCTCCGGACCCCGCAGAGGATCTCGAACTCCTGCGGGGACAGAACGGGTACGGGAAACCGCGCCTGGTCATCATAGGCCAGCCGCGGGCAGGCGGTGTTCACGTAACAGCCAAATCCGAGGTTCAGGAGCTCGTCCGGGCTCACGTCGTGCATGGTCACGATCACGGCATACGGTGAGAGTGCAGCAAGACGCCGGGCAAGGTTCATCCGGCACTGGCCGCTCTTGGTGCTGACGATAATGCCGATGCACGTTGCCCCGCGGGCTTTCTCAATGACGCCAAAGCGCTTGCGCAGGAGTGCCTCCCCGCTCACTTCCTGCGCAACCCCGGTCAGGGGATCAAGAGCAACGACCCGGGCCCCGGTCGAGAGGGCGATGCCGATCGGGTGGAAGAGCCCGGTGCCGACAAAGAGGATCTGGTCTGCTCCTGTCTCCTTTGCCGTGGTAAAACAACAGCCGAGCACCTGTCCCCGGCAGGGCGCCCGGCCACCCCCATCCGCTACCCGGATATCAATGCCCCATTCCTTCAGGAACGATTCCATCGCCGGGATCAGGTGTACATGCTGGATCGTGGTGACGAGACCCGTTGTCGTCTCCCCAAGAAGCGGGATGGCTTTTTCCAGCACGGCCACCTCAAAATCAACCTCCCACGGGAGAAAGAGAACTCTCTCCTGTTCATCGACCGGTGCATGGCCCACGTGGACAAGTATGTCGGCAGATGTAAGGGTGTCGAGCGCGAGATCGCAGGCACCGTAACAGGGATCGCCACTGATGATCACGTCGAATCCTGCTTCCCTGAGGTCAGCGACAAATGCCGCAGCCCGTCGTTTCAGGCCGGCGGGAAACTGGAGAGCAACGCTCTTTGCCCCCCGCTCCCGCAGCTGCCGGACAAGATCAGAGGTATCGTTTGACAACATGCACCTTGTCGTCCACCTCGATCTGCACGAGGGATTTGTACGGGCGGCCGATATCGGGGGTGCCCCGCTGGATTGCGATACAGACGTCCACGACTTCAGCGCCGGCAATTTCGAGTGCTTTAAGGAGCGCCCGCATCGTCCCGCCGGTGCTCACGACGTCATCGATGATGACAACGCGGTCGCCTTTGTATACGCCGTTGAGGTAGAGCTCGCCTTTCGAGTAGCCGGTGGTCTGGTGGACGGGGACTTCGTGCGGGAGGTTGTACACTCGTTTCCGCATGACCGTCATCGGGATGTCGGTCATAATCGAGAGCACGGCGCCAATGTGGAGCCCCATCGCCTCGACGACAACGATCTTGTCCACATTGTTCAGGTCCAGCATCTTGACCATGGCACTGCAGACATCGCGGAGCAAGGCGGGTTCGACACACGGTACCCCGTCGGTGATCGGGTGGATGAAGTAGTTGTACTCGCCCCGTTTCACCATCGGGCAGGTTTCCAGGGATTCTACCAGTACATCAAGCATGGGATTCACCAATGTCTTTCAAAAATGCTTCGATCCGGTCGGCATGCACATGCGGCATGCAGACGATTCTGAGGTGCTTCCTGCAGGTCCACGAGACTTTCCACGGCCCGGGCACCCGGGCCTTATCGCAGATGAAGGTCGCGACATTTACATCAGGAGTGGTCGCACGGGAAATGCCGGATGTCTCCATCCCGGCGATAAGCCGCAGGGTGTTCTTCATGCACCCGCTCACGACCGCCTTCATCCCCTCGACCCCGAGATAGTCCATGACCGCAAGGGCGCCTGCCACGGGAGCACCCGGGCGGGTGCCGGCAAGGGTATATTCCTGTTTTACCGTGAGGTAGGGGGTGTCGATATTGAGAGTGTTGAGAAGGTCCGGCTCGCGGGTCAGGAGGCAGCCGCACGGGATGGTGCTCATGCCCATCTTGTGCGGGTCGACAGCAATGGAAGTGACGCCGGGGACTGCGAAATCGAACGGGACCGGGTCATCGAGGAACGGGATGACCATACCTCCGAATGCAGCATCGACGTGGAAGAAGAGGTCATGCTGGCGGGCGACTGCTGCGAGGCTCTTGATCGGGTCCACCATACCATACTCCGTCGTGCCGGCTACCCCGACAAGAGCAATAGAGTTTTTATCAACCTGTTCAGCGGCCATATCCGCGTCCATCCGGAAGTCCTTTGTCAGGGGCACCCGGCGTATCTCAAGACCGAGGATATCGCAGGCCTTCCTGAACGAGAAATGGGCGGAATCGGGTACGACGATGTTCGGTGATGTACTATCGCTTCTCTGCACTTTCGCGAGCCGGAGTGCCTGGATATTGGACTCGGTACCCCCGCTGGTGGCATACCCCCCTGCACCCGGGCAGTGGAAGAGCGTCGCAAACCGGCTGATGAGAAGGTGTTCGAGAGACGTTGTCCCGAAAAACAGCCCGGGATCGCCAAGGTTGGTTTCCATGAACATGCAGTGCGCCCTCACGGCAACGGAATGGGGGACGGTGCACATGGAGCTTAAAATAAAGTCATAGTCGTGATCCTCCCGCTTCTTTTGGGATAAAAAAGTAAAAAGTTCTTCTTCAGAACGACCCTTATTCAGCATCGCGGCTTCTCGCAGCTTCCAGGATGATCCGCTTCTCTGTACGGGCAACTGCTTCGCGGATTTTTGCTATGGCATCGATGTTGGCTGAAATGCTGGTGATGCCGTGCTCGACCAGCCATGCTGCCATCTTCGGGTCGGAACCCGCCTGACCGCAGATCGAGCATTCGACATTATAGGCCCTGCACGTCTGGATCGCAGTATGGATCAGGGAGAGCACGGCAGGGTGCTGCGGATTGTACATATCCGCGACGTTCTCGTTGTTGCGATCGATGGCAAGGGTGTACTGGATGAGGTCATTGGTACCAAAGGAAGCAAACTTTATGCCGCACTTGATGAAGTCCTCGATCATGATCGCGCTCGAGGGAATCTCGATCATGATGCCGAGCGTGACACGATCGACGTCCACACCCCACCCCCGCATCATCTCTTTTCCCCTGGTGAACTGGTCGGGGTGGGAGACCATCGGGAACATGATGCCGAGGTGTTCGTATCCTTCTTTCCAGAGCTGCTTGAACGCCTCCACCTGCAGGCGGAACTGGTCCGGGCTCTGGAGGTCGCGGCGGATGCCCCGCCAGCCAAGCATCGGGTTGTGCTCGTGCGGTTCGTTTTCACCGCCCAACATGTTCCGGAACTCATCTGTCGGGGCATCGAGCGTCCGCACCCAGACAGTTTTTCCCGGGAAGGCATCGAGCACGATTTTAATGCCATCGTGGAGCTCCCTGATGAACTCCTCCTCCTTTTTGTTTGCAATGAACCAGCCGGGCGTCTTGTTGAGCCCGAGGATCAGGTGTTCGATCCGGAGGAGCCCGACGCCGTCTGCGCCGGTTGCCGCTGCCCGGGCTGCTGCCTCGGGGATGGAGACATTCACCTTGACGCTCGTTGCGGTAATGATCGGTGCCTGGCCGACAGTGGCGTGCTGCGTTGCTGCTGCCTGCGCCGCTGCGGCTGCCACGATGGCTCCCTCGTAAATAAGTCCCATCTCCCCGTCGACCGTGATGACCTGCCCGTTTTTGAGGATGTGTGTTGCCGTCTTCGTGCCGACTACGGCCGGGGTGCCCAGTTCCCGGCTCACGATCGCCGCGTGGCAGGTCATCCCGCCTTCGTCGGTCACAATGGCAGCGACCTTGCGCATGGCCGGTACCATGTCCGGGTTTGTCATCCGGGTGACAAGGATATCCCCCTCCTTTACCGCGCCGGTGTCCTTCACGTCCCGTATAATAACGACCCTGCCGGACGCGATACCGGGAGCCGCCCCCTGTCCCTGCACGAGAATCTTAGCGCTCTGTTTCTGACCTGTCATGCCCTTTGCCTCTTTTTTACTCCCTATGGTCGTTATCGGCCGGGACTGGAGGATATAGAACGCCCCGTCAACAATACCCCATTCAACGTCCTGCGGAATGCCGTAATGGTCCTCGGCAATCTTGCCGTACATGGCAAGCTTTGCCACTTCCTCGCCTGCGAGGACCTGTGCGTCCTGCCGGGCAGGGGACACGTCCACCAGTTTCGTGCCGTGGTCCCCATCAGCGATGATCTCGACTTTTTTGTTCGAGACAAGGATGTCCACGAGTTTCTCGGACCGCTGGTCAAAGACGTACTTGTCCGGGGAGACCGAACCCGACACAACCGCCTCGCCAAGGCCCCACGAGCCCTCGATGATGGTCAGGGGCTCTCCCGTGATCGGGTGAGAGGTAAACATGACACCTGCTTTCTCCGAGTGAACGAGCTGCTGGACCACGACGGCGATATTGACCGTACGGTCGTCGAATCCCTGTTTTGCCCGGTAATAGATGGCCCGCGCCCCATACAGGGACGCCCAGCACTTTTGCACGGCCTCGATGAGGGCTGTATCGCCTTTGATATTGAGATAGGTTTCCTGCTGGCCGGCAAAGCTTGCGTCCGGCAGGTCTTCAGCGGTGGCGCTTGACCTGACAGCCACGATCAGGCTGCCCCCGTTCATCTTCCTGTATGCCGCCCGGATCTCGTCTTTTATCTTCTGGGGCATCTTTGCCCTGAGTACCATGGCTTTTGCCGTATCGGCAGCCTTTTCAAGTGCCTCGTTATCCTCGACATCGAGGTTGTCATATGCTGCAAACAGCTTTTTTTCAAGATCGGTCTCCATAAGAAACCTGCGGAAGGCCTGGGCGGTAACCACGAATGCTTTGGGCACGGGAAGGCCGATGGATGCCATCTCCCCAAGGGATGCCCCCTTGCCGCCGACAGAACTGATATCCTCCTTCCGGATCTCCTCGAGCCATAGAATATTGGGCACTCCTTTCATGCTCGCACCACTATGATCTTGCCGCCACCCGTATAATCATTATCGGTGTTTGTCCAGCCGTTAAACAGTCTCCCGGTTCGGGAAATCAATGCAAACAAACGATTTTATGATCGGTTCCTGTATCCCTCCGCGCAATTATCCTGAGAAAACGAACATTTATTAACCATGAAAAAAGGGCCCGCTTCATTCTGGAATAACCCTCTTTAAGTACGGCGCAGATATTCTATGGGTTTTTTATGGCAGATGCAAGAGTGCTCGTCAGCGATCCGCTGGCGGAAGAAGGGCTCGTCATCCTCCGTGCGGCCGTTGACGTGGACGTGAGGACTGACCTTAAGGAAGACGAGCTCTGCAAAATCCTCGGGGACTACGATGCCCTTCTGGTGCGCAGCGGCACCGATGTAAACGCAAAGGTGATCGAGGCAGGAAGACGGCTCAAGTTCATCGGCCGAGCCGGTGTCGGCGTGGACAATATCGATGTGGATGCAGCCACCCGGAAGGGGATCATCGTTGCCAATGCGCCGGAAGGCAACACCCTTGCGGCAACCGAGCACACGATGGCGATGATGCTCTCGCTTGCCCGCAACATCCCGCAGGCGACCGCAAGCCTGAAGAAGAAGGAGTGGAAGCGTTCCAGGTTCATGGGGGTCGAGCTGAACGAGAAGACCCTCGGGATTGTCGGGTTCGGCCGGATCGGCCGGGAGCTTGCGAAACGGGCGATCGCATTGGACATGAAGGTCGTTGCATACGATCCGTTCATAACCAAGGAACGGGCTGCCCAGCTTGGCGTCGAGATGATGTCCATGGCCGACCTCTTTAAGGTCGCTGACGTCATCACGGTCCATACGCCCCTGATTGCCGAGACAAAACATATCGTCAACGCGAAAAGCATTGCGACCATGAAAGACGGTGTCCGGATCATCAACTGTGCCCGCGGCGGCATTATTGACGAGAAGGCGCTCTACGATGCGGTCAAGAGCGGCAAGGTTGCCGGGGCGGCGCTCGACGTGTTCGAGACCGAGCCCCCTACAGATTCCCCGCTCCTGGCCCTCGACAACGTCATCGTCACCCCGCACCTCGGAGCAAGCACGGTCGAGGCTCAGCTGAACGTGGCAGTTTCCGTGGCAAAGCAGTGTATCGAGGTTCTCAGGGGCGGGTCCGCGAAATACGTAGTCAATGCCCCGATGGTCCCGCCCGACCAGGCGGAGATTCTCGCACCCTATGCCCAGCTTGCGGAGAAGATGGGACGCTTCGTGATCCAGACCGCCGGCGGCAGGCTTGCGTCCGTAGAGTGCATCTACGGCGGGGAACTCTCCGCGTATGCCGGCAGCATGAAGTACGTCACCCGGCTCGCCCTCAAGGGCCTCCTCGATCCGGTCCTCCAGCAGCCGGTCAATATTGTCAATGCGGATTTCATTGCCAGGGAACGCGGCATCGCAGTGAGCGAGACCGTGACGCAGGAGTCCAGCGGGTTTAAGAACCTGATCACCATCAAAATCAAGACCGACAAGGGCGAGGAGTCTGTTGCCGGCACGGTCTTTTTCAAGGGCCGGAGCCGGATCGTTGCGGTCGGCGGGTACACCATGGACATGATCCCCGAGGGCTACGTCATCGTCTCCCGGCACCTCGACAAGCCCGGCGTCATCGGGCGGGCGTCCACCATCCTCGGGAAGAAGAACATCAACATCGCGGGCATGCAGGTCGGCCGCATCAACCCCGGCGAGCAGGCTATCATGGTCCTGAACGTGGATAGTGTTGTGCCTGCCGATGTCATGGAGGAGATCCGTGCAATGCCCGGGATCTTCACCGCAACATTTGCCAAGATATCGGGTGAGAAGATCTGAGAATAGATCTTTTTAGCACTTGTATCGCCCTTTTTTTTAAAGAAATACTCTGAACTTCGAGAAATAGAAAAATAGATTTATTGCTACCAGCATCCTATACTAATGTATGGCAGCAAAAGCACCAAGCACAAAAATCCGTGACTATGTTGCGAAGTATTCCAACAAGTCATCGGGTGCAGGGTATAGAGGTGCAATCGAATCCTTCTTACGGAGTGCCTTTGACCTTGACAAGAAAGATAGCAATGGAAATAAGCACGACTACGAATCCCTTCTAGTGCAGTACCTGACTGATAAAAAGCGCGATCACTCCAACGACGTTAAAAAGTTCAGCGAGAAGTTAATCAGAGAGTCCCGAAGCAAACAGAGTGCCCGGCAGATCCTCACCTATGCAGTAAAATTCTTACGGGTGCAGGGTGTCATTGTTCTCCCTGAATTTGTGCAGGATATTAAACGTGAGTGCAAAGGTGGTGCGGCAACAATAGACGAATCCCTAACCAACGAAATGATCTGCCGAATCCTACACGGTGCCGATGTGCGGAACCGTGCAATATTCCTTGTTGCTGCATCGTCAGGACTCCGCATAGGCGAACTTCTCTCCTTGTCCATGAATGACATAAACTTTGATAGCACCCCCGTCCGGGTAACAGTCAGAGCAGATAAGGCAAAGAACAAACATGCACGGTTCTCATTCATAACAACCGAAGCTTATGACGCTGTTAAAGCATGGTTAAAGCACCGTGATTCATATCTTCTCGAATCGGCGAAGCATAACCAGAACCTTATGAAATCAGGACACAAAACCGCACCTGTCAAGACTGACAGCGATCTTCTTTTTCCAGTCAGTGACAGTTCGGTTAATGCGGCATGGGAATCATGCCTGATAAAGGCAGGACTCCACGAAAAGAACAAAGTAAAGGCGTTTAAATTTCACTCTCTGCGCAAATTCTTTTATTCCCGTCTGGCAATGGCACTCCCTGAAAAACTGGTACAGGCTTTAGTCGGGCACAATGGATATCTCGACGGTTCATATCTTCGTATAACTCCAGAATATGCCGGTGCGGAATATCAGAAGGTGCAGGATGTCCTTACATGTTGCGTACCTGAAACTGTAAAAGCAAAGATAACGACACTGGAAAAGGAAACCGCTAACCTTCAGAAAAACGATGCAACTCAGTACGAGTCTATTGAGTACCTGCGCAGTATCAACAAAAGCATGGAGAAACGGATGGTGGAAATGCAGGAGCGATTAACGGCAATGGAACGGGCGATATCCCGGGGCAGTCAGGTACTGCAGGGCGACCCGGTGACGGCGGAAGCGATTAAGAAAATGATCGCGGAACAACTTGCGAAGCAGAAATAATCCTTTTTTTAATCGATGGGTGGGGGAGGTTGCCCGCTTCCCCATTTCGGATTCGTTGTGTAATAACTATACAAAAAATATAATTGTGTATCGCGAGCACGAAAAAAAAGCGCGCTCCACAAGATATTAGCGCATTGGTGAACTTGTACATACCAAAGGGATAGCTCCTTCAGTTTGCCCCCCATCCCCCCGGCGTG
>JBAVWM010000317.1:0-2247 GCA_049697815.1 Methanoregula sp.
TTTCTCCAGAGCAAAAAATCAATATCGTGCAGGATCCGATCTCCTCCCGGCGGGCCGGATCTTCGGATACAGAGCCGGCAACCGCTTTCCTGATGGCGCCTGGAGCAGGGCAGTGTTTGAAAAGAGCGTCCCCGCAGAAGTACTGGTGCAGGAGCTCGATGGTTGCCGGTCGTTCCGTGAGGGTAGGATATACGCCCCGGCCTCCCTTCAGGTTTTCGTTCTCTCTTTTGAATAATCGGATAAGCCTATATCTTCCGAAAGCGAAAATTTGCACTCATGGACGAACGACTTCTTGATGTCATCATCGGTCTTGCAGCTTTCCTGATTCTTGTAGTGCTCCTCGCAGTTCTTCCTCTGGCCATGACCGCAGGAACCGGCTATATTGTCGCAATTATCGTATTCATCCTCTTCCTTTCCGGTGCGGGGTACATGGTGAACGAGAAGATTACGTAGGCGGAATTTTTGGGGCATCTGCTTTTTTTATACCCTTTCCGGCTTTGTCTCTCTTTTTGACCTTGTAGTAACTGAGCGGGTGATTCACCCTCTCGCAGAGTGGGTCGCGGTTGACGCAGAGACCGGTAGTGCGCATCGCAGCACACGCAGGGGCTGTATATTCTGTTCCCGATCCACCCCGGCCGGTGATATGCTCTACCTGGTACATGGTCTTTTCCGGGTCAAAATCCGGTGAGCGCGCAAAGAGCTGGGCAATTGCAGGGACGTCCATTCCGACCGCGTGGACAAACGTGGTCAGTGCAAACCGCCCGGCATGGGTGAGATTGGTACCGGCTGTCAGGGCCGTGATCAGGGCCTGCATGCAGGGTGGGAACGCGCTCTCCTCGATAGAGCCGAACTGCTGGAGCATCTGCTCCTGGTATTCCTTTTTAATTGATTCGGCAACCGGTGCCAGCTGCCGGCAGATGGATTTTGGGACATCATACGGAAGATCCCGGCGGAGAATGACCCGGATACGTTCGCGAAGCAGTTCGAGCAGTTCTGCTTTCCGGATCTCAACGTACCCGCTCCGGACACGACGGTTCACGAGCTTGAACCTCTCCTCATGCAGTATGGACACGATCTCGACATAATCGGGAAGCGGCATCCGGTCCCTGGAGAGATCGATCCTGAATTCTGCTGCAATATAGCGTGCGATCCGGCTGTTCTGTTCGTTATCAAGCACGGCATTTTCGTTCCAGCCTTTTTCCGATTCTGAGCCGGTCTCGGCATTGAGAAAATAATAAGCGCGCTCAGCCTCATACCTGGTGAGGCGATCATAGAGCTGTTTGTCCTGCACGCAGGAGACAATTATTCTTGCCAGAACATAACTTGCGATCTCCTCATCGTCCCGGTGCTGGAAATGCGCTGCAATGGTTTTTTTTGATGCCAGTGCCTGGTTAATACGCCTGACAGCAAGCCCCGTTACATGAGTCCCCTTCTCTTCCTTCAGCAACTGGTCAAGGGGAGGGAACGATTTTTTGATATGGTCCTGTGCTTTTTTTAAAAAGGGAAAATGGGAAAGTTCCTTTGCTGATGGAGAATAGTCCATCAGTCAGCCTCAATCCTTGGGGCGAGGAGGTACTCGACATGACCGTTCCCGCCGGCAATGTCGAACGAGAACCGGACCGGGTGGTCGATCCCAAGGAAGATCTCGACCTCGGCCGCCTTGCTCATGACCTTACCCATGTCTTTTAAGTAATCGAGGCTGAAGAGCGAGCGCGCTTCCACCGGGGTGAGCGATACCAGTTCGTCCCTGGAGAATTCGCGCCGGATATGGTCCGTATCGCCTTCCGCTACGAGATAAAAGGTCTGGTCCTTCGGGTTGATCCCAAGCGCGATCTTATCCGAGATCACCGCACCTGCTTTCATCGCATTGTTCAGGTCGTCTCCCTTGATCACGATCTTGCCCGGGAGGCTGATGGTGGGAGTGTTGGGATCTTTTCGTATGGTGTTCGTGTCAAGGAGCGTGATCGAGTAATGGTAACCATGCACAGAGACCGACATCTTCTGGGCATTATCGGCCATCTCGATATTGATCAGATCGCCTTTTCCGGCCATCCCGAAGATGTTCTTCATCTTCATCAGGTCGATACCGAGCTGGCTGGTGGTCGCCTTGAATGTATCGAACGCTTCCTTTTTGAGGGTGAGAGCGACCATAGCGACGTTTGCCGTGTCAACTGCACGTGTAGAAATGCCCGTCTCGTCCGTATGAAGCCGGCACTCAGGGATGAGAGCCGAGATCGCATCTATTGC
>JBAVWM010000318.1:0-2043 GCA_049697815.1 Methanoregula sp.
CCGATGCCCGGGCAGCAAAAGCCCGGATCATCCAGTGGCTGCCGGCACAGGCCACGGTACCCTGTACTCTCCTCACGCAGGAAGGGGAGATAACGGGGGCATGCGAGCCGCGGGTCAGGACCGAAACGGGGAACGTCGTCCAGTTCGAGCGGGTCGGGTTTGCCCGGATCGATGCAGCAGATGCATCCGGGATTCGGGCGTATTTCACCCATAAATAACCCGGGTCCCGGGGCAGCGCGATTATACGGCCGGTAACCGGAATTCTCTGTTTAACCCTGCCGGCCGGGGACTGCCCGATCTCTTTTTGAATTCCATAAAAAAGAAGAAGGTCTGAACGCAGTGGCTCAGGGAGGCCGTGTCAGGGCTTCGACCGTGGCAATCCAGATCCTTTTGGCCTCTTACTTATCCATCCCGGCGATAATATCGACGAGCAGGCCGTTCATCATGGCATGGAAGGCAACAGCAAGAACATGGGGATCGGACCGGGGAGATACGAGATCCGTCTCCTGCTGGCGGGAGATGAACCGCTCGACCACCCGAACGTCCTCCCGTAAGTCCTCCTCAAGAATAAGGCGGATACGTTCATTGTGGGGTGCAATGAGCATCATTTCGGAATACATACCCTGGAAATGCGGTGCATACCGGGACACGGCATCGAAAAGTGCAGCACTGCCCCCGCGGATATCGCGGTTCTGGTAGGAGTGTTCAAGGATACCTTTGAGTTCCTGACGCCCGCGTTCCGCAACCGCTGCATACAGGTCTTCTTTTCCGGGAAAGTACTGGTAGAGGGCCGGCTTGGTTACGCCGAGAACTCCAGCGATCTCGTCCATGGTTGTCTTATGGTACCCTTTGGTAAGGAAGAGGTTGTATGCGGCGTCAATGATCTTCTTTCTTACTTCTTCCTTGTATCCGGATATAATGCGCGGCATGGACTTTTCGTACCTCTCTCATACCGGGAAATAACCCGGTATGGTTTTGATACCTTTGGTAATTTATTCTTACTCATGGTAAGTTTAATAACTTTGGGTAGTTTACCTGAGTACGTGAACTGCCATGGATGGATGACAATGATACATGCCACTGGCATTCATCATATACCTTTATCCATGGAAATGGCAGATATCACGGTGACGGGAGAAGTACGGAGCAACGTACCCGGATACCTTCCGGGTCTTGCAGGTACAGCCATCCCTGGATCCATCACGTGACAGAGCAGAGGGTTGCTCCAGCAGGAAGAGGCAGTATGAACGAGAATAAACAGAAGAAGAATATTTACAGGGAGATCGGCACCTTCACGGCATTCCTTGTGCTGTTCGGATTTATGATCATCTTCGTGCCCCCGGTCCAGGCTGCCGATACCCTGACGGTCATGATCACCAATTATACGGTCAGCCCGTCCGTGCTGATGCCTGACAGTCTGGGAACCATCACGGTTATGATCAAAAACACGGCGGCAACTGCCACGTTCAGCGAAAGTACCGGTGCGATGTCAATCGACACGGCAGGTACAACAATAACCACGGACATCAATGTCAATATCGAGAATGTCCATCTCGAAGGAAATGGCATTGATGTCCTCACCGACGATTTCGATCGTGTCGGGGAGCTCGGACCCGGACAATCCACAACCATTACGTTCTCTATCCGGGCCCCTTCAATGAGCGGAATTTATTATCCTGAAGTCTGGATCGACACGCATGGTGGCCGGAGCGTGAAATACCCGGTGCCCGTCAATGTCAATACCGCGGTGGGGATCCAGAAGCAGGCCATCCTGATTCTTGAAAGTTCACTCACCGGCAGCCAGAATCCCGGGGACGAGATCCCGGTAACGGTGGAGGTCCTGAATTCCGGGGGGATGCTTGCCGACGACGTGACCGTAAAGATTGAGAATGTGAGCAGTACGGTAGCACCGAAAAATTCCGATTTGTACCATCTTGGCACGCTTGGTCCCGGTGAAAGGAAGACATTCGATCTTCTTCTCCTCTCGGACAAGAATACCGAAGCGGGTCTCGTGAAGATCCCGGTCACCATCCAGTACAATGC
>JBAVWM010000319.1:0-8047 GCA_049697815.1 Methanoregula sp.
CCGTGGTTGTTACCGGCAGGTCCAGACGGCCGCTGTGGCTCTTCCTGGACAGCGGGAAGGCGGAGTTCCGCAACGCATCCGGATTCTGGGGCATGACCACCGGGCAGACAACCGATGCGATTGTTGACGAACTGGGGGACAAGAGCGTCCGCGTCTCCTGCATAGGGCCGGCCGGGGAGAATAAAGTGCTCTTTGCCTGCATCATCAACGAGAAGACGCGTGCTGTCGGGCGCGGTGGCATCGGCGCCGTCATGGGCTCCAAAAACCTGAAAGCGATCGCGGCCCGGGGAGACCTGCCTATCAAGCCGGCAGATGAAGCACAGCTTGCTGTGGTCAAGGAACGCGTGCGTAAGAAGATTACCGAGAACGGGATCGAGCAGGCGCTGACAAAATACGGGACAGCCGTGCTTGTCAACATCATCAACGAGAACTATGTCCTGCCGACCCGGAACTTCCAGAGCGCCCACTTCCCGGCGGCCGAGAAGGTCTCCGGCGAGACCATGGCAGCGACTATCCTCAAGCAGAACAAGGGGTGCTATGCCTGTATCGTGAAGTGCGGCCGGGTCTGCGAGTTCAACGGGGAGAGCGGGGAAGGCCCGGAGTACGAGCCCGACTGGGCGTTCGGGCCTGACTGCGGGATCGATGATCTCAAGGCAGTTGCCCGGGCAAACAATCTCTGCAACGAGTACGGGCTCGACGCGATCTCGGCACCGACAACGATCGCCTGCCTGATGGAGATGGCGGAGAAAGGGTACGTGAACCACCCTATCCGCTTCGGCGACGCAAAGGGAATGCTCACGCTGGTGGAGCAGATGGCAAAACGCGAAGGTATTGGCAATGAACTTGCCGAGGGCTCCTTCCGGTTCGCAACGAAATACGGCCATCCCGAACTCTCGATGTCCTCCAAACAACAGGAACTGCCGGCCTACGACCCGCGGGGGATCCAGGGGTACGGGCTTGCAACAGCCACCTCGGTCCGGGGCGGCGACCACGTGTACGGGTACCTCATCTCGCCAGAGATACTCGGGGCTCCCGAGAAACTGGACCCGCTCGTGACCAAGGGAAAAGCGCAGTGGGTCAAGGTATTCCAGGACCTGTCCGCAGCCATCGATGCATCGGGCATGTGCCTGTTCACCTCGTTTGCGCTGGGTGCTGATGATTACGCCGACCTCCTCACCGCGACCACGGGGATGAAGATCGACGCTGCTGAACTGCTGAAGATCGGCGACCGGATCTGGAACCTCCAGAAACTCTACAACATCAAGAGGGGGTTCGGGCGCAAGGACGACACGCTGCCGGCCCGGCTCCTGAACGAGCCGCTGAAGGAAGGGGCCGCCACCGGGCAGGTATGGCGGCGGGAAGAGATGCTCGACGAGTATTACACCCTGCGGGGCTGGGACAGGGAAGGGACGCCAACAAAGGAGAAACAAAAAGAACTGGGACTCTAAAAAAAGGAAAGGTGTCTCCGTCAGGTGTCCGGCTGCTGATCAGAGGGCATGCCGGACCTCTCTGCCGTAACCGAATGACTAAAATATGATGCAGCGCTGAAACGAGACTGTGATGACCGATAACCAGGACCGCATCACCGTCACGGTCAAATCATTTGCCACGTTGCGGGAGGTCATGGATGCGGAGATCCGGATGGAGGTTCTTAAGGGTGCAACCATCCGCTCGCTGCTCGCAGAACTCACCAGCAGGTATGGAGGCTTGTCCGATCTGCTTTTTTCTGCGCCGGACACCCTCCGGGACTTTGTTAATATCCTGAAAAACGGCAGAAACATCTATTTCCTCTCCGGGCTCGATACCCTGCTTGAAGACCGAGACATCATCGCGTTGTTCCCTCCGGTTGCGGGGGGGTAAGCGTGAGACAAGGATCAGTCGATACAGGTATCCGGGTGGCCACGGAACAGTCATCGAGACGTATTCCGGCGGATCCGCCAGCCTATTTTCTGCTGGAGAGGGGTATCGGGATCATCACCTTCACCATCGCGCCTGTACTCGCGGAATACAAGGGGCAGAAACCCAAAAAATGAGTTTTCCAGTCGGCAGGATCGCCTTTTGATCGTTTTTCCGGGACCATACGGTCTGCCTCACGCGTTCCGATAACCCGGTATCCCGGTCCCGGGAACCAGTCAAATGCTCTAATACGAGGACGACGAATAGTACAGGCAATGCGCTGTACCATACTCGCCAGCGGGAGCAAAGGCAACTGTGTTGTTATTGAAGGCGGGACCGGTTCGCTTCTCATCGATGCCGGCCTGAGCGCAAAAGAATGCCTCCTGAGGATGGAACGGGCCGGTATCGATGCCGGCAGGATCGATGCCCTTCTTGTCACGCACGAGCACACAGACCATATCCGGGGCGTTGACGTCCTCGCCAGAAAACTGGAGATTCCGGTGTATGCCACCGGGGGGACGCTGGCCGATTTCCTCTCCTTCCGCCGCACATCGGCAAAACCCGTCACCCACCATACCTGCCACGACCACGAGCGGTTCGCTGTCGGCGATTTTACGATCGAACCCTTCAGCACATCCCATGATGCAAAAGAGCCCTGCGGGTATATCGTGAGCGAAGGGGACATCCGCCTGGGATACTGTACCGATACGGGCATCATTACCCCGCATATGCACGACCTGCTCCGGCACTGCGACGGGATAGTGCTGGAGAGCAACCACTGCCCCGACATGCTCCAGAACGGGCCGTATCCCGAGTCGCTCAAGCGCAGGATCCGGTCGAAACGGGGACACCTTTCGAACCCGGCGGCAGCTGCGTGTCTGCGGGACTTTGGGAAGGATGTGCCGCAGGTGATACTTGCGCACCTGAGCGAGACCAACAACACTCCGGATAAGGCAATCGTGAGCGCCCGTGACGGGCTTGGGCTCTTTTATGAGATGGAACTGGTCACTGTTGCTACGCAGTGCGGGACCCACAAAGACTGCCCGCAGCAGATGCGGCTATAATCCCCGGTTTTGAGTTTTAATTCTGGAGAGCGCGATGATGATCGGGCTATGAATATTTTGTCTCCCTTTCCAATCCTCGATTAATTTCGAAAATTATATTTAGTTTGAACCTAACCACGGCTTGGAGACGTTTTTTATGAAATGGGGGATTTCTGTTTGTATCATTGTCTTGCTTATTGCCGGTGTTCTGATATGCGGGTGCGCAAATGCACCCCTTGGTAAGACACAGGTCGCGGATTTCGGAACTTCGAAAGATGCTCAGCAGGCACTGGAATGGTTTACGCATGCGTATGGCAATCCTGCCAACTATTCCGGAGGGCCACGGATTCTTGAACCCATGGTCAGCGATGGAATGGTCAATAATATCCCGACCAATAAGATCAGTAAATTGTCCCAGGAAACAAATTCCGTCTATCTTTGGGCAATATACGAAGGTTTTACGAGCGGGGACACTATCACTGCCACGTGGATATATAATGGTACGCAATATGCAGTTCTTTCCAAAAAAATAGGAGGAAATTATGGTATTATCTCCGGCCAGTTCGATAGACCACAAAGTGGATGGATCGTTGGCAGTCACACGATCGTGATTTCCGGAGACGGTGTACAAAATTCCACAACGTTTGAAATAATTGCCGGGCAGACACAGACCGTGGCCCTGCCGTACAGCGGCACATCATCGGGAACACCGGGATCGGGTTCAGGAGTAAGTGGCACCTGTAAAGAGGGTTTTGTGTACCGCGAGGCCGGACCTTCCGACAAAGCCTGTGTTCCTCCGGCATCACATACACAGGCCCTCGCCGATAACGCTGCAGCAGCTTCCAGGCTTGCCACCTCAACCTATGGCGCCGATACGTGTGCCCAGGGTTTTGTCTGGAGGGAAGCGTTTACCGGTGATCATGTTTGTGTAACACCGGAAGTCCGGACCCAGACAGCTGCGGATAACGCTGCAGCAGCTTCCCGGCTTGCCACCTCAACCTATGGCGCCGATACGTGTGCCCAAGGTTTTGTCTGGAGGGAAGCATTCACGGGGGACCATGTGTGCGTGGCACCCGCTGTCCGGTCTCAGGCTCAGTCTGATAACGCTGCAGCAGCTTCGCGCTGGGTATCAGGCGCGTATGGACCCCATACCTGCATCTCCGGGTATGTCTGGCGCGAAGCGAGATCCGGAGATGATGTATGTGTGACTCCCGCGGTCCGGACCCAGGCAGCTGCGGATAACGCTGCAGCAGCTTCCCGGCTTGCCACCTCAACCTATGGCGCCGATACCTGTAAACAGGGTTTTGTCTGGAGGGAAGCCTCCACAACGGACCATGTCTGCGTGGTACCCGCGGTCCGGACCCAGGCAGCTGCGGATAATGCTGCAACAGCTTCCCGGCTTGCCACGGCAACCTATGGTGCCGATACCTGTAAACTGGGTTTTGTCTGGAGGGAAGCGTCCACAACGGACCATGTCTGCGTGGTACCCGCGGTCCGGACCCAGGCAGCTGCGGATAATGCTGCAGCAGCTTCCAGGCTTGCCACGGCAACCTATGGTGCCGATACCTGTAAACAGGGTTTTGTCTGGAGGGAGGCATTCACGGGAGATCATGTCTGTGTAACGCCCGAGATACGTGCAACTACCCAGGATGAAAATACTCTTGCTTCAAGCCGTACCTGGCCGTGAATGGATCTTTGATCCCTTTTTTCCTTCCATACCCGTTCATCTGTCAGACCCTGTTCCCACGATGAATGCTTAAAGAAGGGATTTTGTGGGTTTACCCCTGGATTTTTATCTCATAGGGGTGGGTAGTTCTCCTACGCCTGGATCTGCCCGGACTATCAGCAAGCAAAAATGGACGTGTATTGCCCAAAGTATCAGCAGTAGTCCAAGCCCCCCGTGCCGGGATCATGGACCGTTCCTCTCTAAAGGCCCCCGTCGAATCTTCATTTTATTCCTGATAGAATTCTCCTGACCTTTCAGTGTTGAGATCCCGCGTTCGCCTTGGTCATAATAATACAGTAGGAGATGAAAATAGTCCGCCACCAGATCCTGAAACTCTTTTTTGTACCGCACCTCA
Organism: Methanoregula sp.; assembly: GCA_049697815.1. Lineage (GTDB taxonomy): Archaea > Halobacteriota > Methanomicrobia > Methanomicrobiales > Methanospirillaceae > Methanoregula. Next base: position 5,021 of record JBAVWM010000319.1, read on the forward strand.
ACGTTACGGTCCCCGACAAAGCCCTTGATGGAGATAAAATGCTCTTTCTCGAAAGAGAAATACGGTTTCTTTAGCTGTTCAAGGAACCGGACCGTACCGAACTGCTCCAGAAATTTCAGGAAGCCTTCGGTCAGCGGTTCATTGAGGACATACTCTTTCATCTGCGAGCCGTCAACGCAGACTTTCGTCTGAACAGAGTTAACGATCCGCACTCTCTGCCACCTCACCGATCGCATCTGTCGCAGCCTTGCATTCATCGCTGGTATTGAAATACGAGAAACTTGCTCGGACGCATCCGTTCCCGTTGTTGATACGCTCATGGATGAGCGGGGCGCAGTGGAGGCCGGTTCTCGTGATCACGTTGTAGGCTCGGGCAAGGATGAATCCCACCTCATGGTTATCGATACCGGCGATATCAAACGACACGACCGGGAGATCGGGTTTTTCATTATAGAGCTTGATGCCCCGTACCTTTTTGAGTTCGCGGATGAACCCACGGGTAAGATCCATTGTTTTCTTCTCAATTGCATTCTGACCCGTCGTAGTGATGAACCGTATCCCGGCATAGAGCGATGCAATGCCGGGGTAGTTATGCGTCCCTGCCTCGAACCGCATAGGCATCTCGGAAGGATGTGTGAGCGTCCGCGAATCAGTACCGGTGCCTCCCTGCCGGGTGATCGCAATGGCATCGGGTTCAGAGATGAAGAATCCGCCAATGCCGGGGATGCCGAAGAGTGCCTTGTGTCCGGTAAATACGAATGCACCGACCGGGATATCCGAGAGATCAATCGGTATGTGTCCGGCAGTCTGGGCCCCGTCAACGATGAAGAAAATGTCGTTGGCGTGAAGATATTCTGCAATGGGCCTGATGTCCTGCACGGATCCGAGCACGTTGCTCCCGTGCGTCATCACCACCATCCGGGTCTCCGGGCAGATCGCTTTCTTGATATCAGCCAGGTTGACCAGGGTATTGTGGAACGGCAAGACGGAGAGACTGGCTGCCCCGTCCTTTTCCAGCGCTGTGAGCGGACGGAGGACCGAGTTATGTTCGAGCTCTGTGGTGATCGCATGGAACGGTGAACCGGTCTTTTTCGCGAATCCGTGAATCAGCAGGTTGAGGGAATCTGTGGCGTTCTGCGTGAAGATGAAATATTCGGGGGGACCGGTATGGAAAAAAAGTGCCAACGTTTCGCGTGCAGCAGAAGGATAATCCATGGATCCATTGCCCGTTGTCCTTCCCGGTTCGTGCAGCGTGAGGCGCAGGCAGTTTGCGACTTCCTCAAGCACCTCAGCCGGCTTCGGCCACGTGGTCGCAGCATTGTTGAGGTAGATGAACGGGGGTTGTGCATTGTGCTCTGTATACTCCATTGGAGGACCTGCGCTTGATTATCTTCATTGTCCGTTTCAAACGCAATAAGATCATCGGAAAAAAAGAAGCAATATTTTACTGAAATGCGAGATATAGGAAATGGGTCCGATCAGCACAATCGTCACGCCGATGATCTTATCGAATGTCTTGCCTCTCACACACCTTGTCTATCTGTTCAATGCGGCCATGTCCGGGACATCTGCATTCTTCCCGGCAATCGATTATAGTGTACCATGCCCTACTACCACGTGTCCGGTCACATATCCCACAAAACCCAAATGTTAATCCACCTTCTCACGTAAGATCTCAAGAGAACCGCCATGCTCTTTATGGACTTTTCCCGGTGCTGCGAACGGCTTGAGGGGACGGCAGGCAGGCTCGACATGATCGATATCATCAAAAACGAGCTGCCCGGCCTCTCTGACGAGGAACTGCCGGTCTTTGTCCGCTTCGTCATGGGGCGGATCTTTGCCGACTGGAGTTCGAGAAAACTCGGGATCGGTCCAAACCTCCTGTACGAAGCAACCGGTGCGGTCGCCGGGGTTACCCGGGAGAAGGTGGTCGAGAAGATCAATAAAACCGGCGATGTCGGGCTGGTGGTCGAGGAGCTCCTTTCCGTAAAATCCCAGACAACCTTCTTCCACGAGGATCTCGACCTTATCCATGTCTATAATTCCCTCATCGGCATCGCGGAGCAGGAAGGTAAAAAGTCCCAGCGGGAAAAACTCCTCGCCGTCCGCCGGCTGCTGGGCAACGCCCACCCGCTCGAAGGCAGATACCTTGCCCGGATCATGCTCGAAGAGTTGCGAATTGGCGTGGGGGAGGGGAGCGTCCGCGAAGCAATCGCAAAGGCATTCGGCGTTGACTCCGCGCTCGTGGAACACGCAATGCAGGCCCTCAACGACATGGGCGAGGTTGCCCGGCTCGCGAAAGTTGGGCCGGAGGCTCTCCGCGATGTACACATCACCCCCTTCCACCCGGTGCGGATGATGCTCGCCCAGCAGGGGAGCATCGCGGATATGATCAAGGAACACGGGCAGATCGCCGCCGAGTTCAAGTACGACGGCTCCCGTTTCCAGTTCCACAAGAAAGGGAACTGGGCCCGCATGTACTCCCGCAGGCTTGAGGACGTGACCGGTGCCCTGCCGGACGTGATCGAGCAGCTGCTCGGGGCCACCGATCATGACGTGATCCTTGACGGGGAGGTGATCGCCATAAAAGACGGTAACCCGATGCCATTCCAGTCCGTGCTCCGCCGCTTCCGGCGCCGGCACGATATCGCAGATGCCCAGGAGGCAATCGAGATGGTGCCCAATGTCTTCGATATCCTGTACCTCGACGGGGAGACCCTCATCGATCTCCCGCTTGAGGAGCGGCGGAAACGACTCGAAGCGGTCGTGAAACTCCACCTCGCCCCGCAGGTGACAAGCGATGATCCGGCCATCATCACGAAAACCTATGAGGACGCCCTTGCCGCCGGCCACGAAGGGATCATGATCAAGGTCCCATCCTCGCCGTACTCACCGGGCCAGCGGGGGAAGAACTGGATCAAGATCAAACCGGAAGTAGACACCCTCGACCTCGCGGTTATCGGCGCCGAGTGGGGCGAAGGGAAGCGGGCGCATGTCTTCGGCTCGTTCCTTGTCGCCTGCCAGGAT
>JBAVWM010000320.1:0-4217 GCA_049697815.1 Methanoregula sp.
TATGGCGAGGAGCTCTGCGCATGGGTAAAGATGAAACCCGGCCAGACCATGACCGAGCAGGAGGTAAAAGACTTCTGCAAGGGGAAGATCGCCCACTACAAGATCCCGCGGTACGTTATGTTCGTCAGTGACTTCCCGATTAACATCTCCGGCAAGATCCAGAAGTACAAGATGCGGGAGGAGTCGATCAAGGTGCTCGGTCTCCATGAGGCGGACAAGATCGAGACCGCATAATATCTCTCTCGTTTTTTCTCCTGCTCCGGGTCACCGGCAGATCCTTTGCATTTTTGTCCTCTCATTGCCTTCCCCTTTTTTTGTGCGAAAAGGTTTGGGGGAGCACTCGCAAGACCATACATCACATACAGAGGGATCGGATCATGCGAACCGGTTTTGTGTCTGCCGGTTATTCTCGTAGTCATCGTTGCAGGGTGCATGTTGTTACCCCATAGATCGTGGGACCGAAGACCCGCATCACCATGGCAGGTTCCCGCAGCTCAGCAACTGTCTCTTCCTCATCAACAACTCTGCGCACCGTGCAAATACCGGGTCGTCCCGGCCGATTACCGTAACGGGTTATGTCAGGAATATCTGCAGCCTGCCGATGGACATCCTGGTCGTCCGCGGGACATTCTATGACCGGGACGGAAGGGCATTTGCCACGGCGGATAATTATGGAGGGCATATCGGATACAACGGGATTGCAGGATTCACTCTTTTTGTCGATACGCAGTATACCGATCTTTATACATACAGGCTGGAACCGGAATTCAGGAGTCCGGAGAAATTATTCTGATACGGGGGGATAACCTGCATAGCGGTATTTTTGTACTCACTTTTTTGGATCTCTCGTGGAAAAAAACTTCCCTGCAAAGGGGATTTGGGGACCCCGCCGGCCAAAACCCCGGGTGCCCTGTATCCCTCGTCACCTGCCGGCCATCTCAAATCATTACCCTTTATTAGGGTTACCCGGATATATAATCCGGTATGCAGTGTCCCGACTGTGGGTATGAGGTGGACGATACCGCTGTTTTCTGTCCGCAGTGCCGCTTCCGGTTCCGGGAAACCGACGATACGCAGGCTTTCCCCGACACCACGGTTCCTGACATCCCCGTGCACGAGGGGGAAACCGGCGAGAGCATCTTTAAACAGGCACCAAAGGCGTTCTCGGACAAGGAACTCATGCAGCTGGAAGTCCAGCTGATGGCGCCCACGGTTCTTGTTGTCCTGATTATCTCCCTGTTCACCTATACGGTTATTTCAACGGTCCCCTTCATCCCGATTACCCTTGCCGGGCTCAGTTTCGGGGTGACCGGGATTATCTGCCTTGCCTGCGGGCTCCTCGCGGGCATCGTATTTTTCCTCCTTGCAAGGCTGTCGCTTGCGAAATTCCGGTACCGGTAACAGCCCGGGCCGGTTTTTACCTGCCGGTCAGCGGTGCTTCTGGATCTTTTTAATTAGCCCGGCAACGCGATCTTTGGCTGCTGCGGTTGCCGCACTCTCCCGGTCAAGCGTCAGGGTCAGGATATCCCCCTCAACGCAACCGGGAGGGAGGAGAGAGGCCGGGAGATGAATCTGTCCCAGGGTATCGTCCCGCATAACCAGCACCGCGACCCCATTCTCGATCCGGTCGATGCTCACGTTCATGACGAACCGGCCTCCGATCGCCGGTCAATGATATTCCCGCTCCCGTCCCGTAAGGTCGCCAGATCGCCGCCGTTGCCCCAGAGAGGTTCCGTCTTTCCCATATAGAGAGACGTGTCGTTCATCGCCCCGCTGCCGGTATACACGGTCACCGTACTTCCGGGCAGGAGGAGGAAAGCCGGGAAGCGGTACGGTTCCGCACTGTTCCAGTCACTTAGTGTCCAGCCGGCGAGGAGGACCGCCCCGTCCCCACGGTTGGCAAGCTGTACCCACTCGCCGTTCAGGTTCCGTGTGTCATCACCGGGTGCGTTGAACTGGACTGCACTGATAAAGACCGCTGAGGCATTCCCGATCTGGAGGGACGGAAGCGTGAGTGAGGGGAAAGGTACCGTGATATTTGACGGGATCGCGGGCAGGGTAACCGTCTGGGTGAACGACGCAGATGGCATTGTCGCGCTGGTCGTTACCGCAAAGACCGGCGATACTGTCGCATAAAGTGTGGCGGGTGCCGGAGCGGAGGAAGACCAGATATTCCCGCCGTCATTCTCCGTCACAACCGACCAGGTCGCACCGTTGCTCCTGACCAGTATCGTCCCGCTGCGGTCCGTGCGATAGATCATCGTGTCAATGTCCTGCAGCCGCTGAAGGGTTTCCCGGTGCGGGTAGCCGTACGGGTTGTCATTCCCGAGAGAGATCACAGAAAGTTCCGGGCTGACACGGCTGATGAATACCGCAGAACCCGAACTGGAACTCCCATGATGACCGACCTTCAGGATCTGGGCATCCAGCGGATAGCCGGCCTTTTCCATGATATCTTCCGTCGCAGTCGTGGCATCGCCGGTATAGAGAAGATTCAGTGTTCCGTAGGAGATCCGCAGGACGATGCTGTTGGTATTGAGATCGTCACCGATCCGTTCCTTCGGTGGTGAGAGGACAAGGATCCTTAGCGAGGGATCGATATCGATGGTCTGCCCCTGTTCGGCCGTCATAGAGGGGATCTTCTCCCGGTCGACCGTTTCGAGGAAATGTTCGTACAGAGAGGACGTGGAGGGCAGACCGGAATCGAGCACTTCTTTGACCGGGAAATGTGCAAGCACGGTCTGCATCCCACCGATGTGATCGGAGTGGGGGTGGGTTGCGACCAGGAGGTCGATCCGGGTGACCCCCAGTTTCTGCAGGTCGCTCACAACCCGGTCTCCCTGGTCCACTTCACCGGCATCGATCAGGATGACCTTGTCCTTAAAGAGGATGACCGAAGAGTCGCCCTGCCCGACATCGAGAAAATATGCCCGCAGGTCACCGGTGGTACCCTGTTTCAACGAGGTTCCGCCAGAGCCCCCGGTGCGGGCGTCAAGGCACCCTGCAGCGAGAAGGCTGACGACGAGAAGAACCAGCAGGCCGGTACGAATGAGCGGGAATAACGGCGGGGATGCTCTCATGCCAGGAACCCCGGTTCACTCAAGACTGTGCCCGCCGGACCAGTTCCTGCGCTGCCGCTGCTGCTTCGGAAAGGATCTGTGCTTCACCCGGGACCTCCCGGTCGAGCATGAGCACCCTGCCATCGCAGATGGTTGTCTCGACAGCCCCTCCGCTGCAGGAATACACGAGGTTGGATGTTGCGTTGTGCAGGGGGGTGTTGCAGGCTGTGCGGGCAGTGACAAGGATGATATCGGCCGGTGTGCCGGCACCAAGCGTTCCGGTAGCAAGACCAAGCCCCTTTGCACCGTTTGCGGTCACCATGGCAAGCGCCTCGTGCGCAGGCAGGAGGGTCGGGTTATTCCAGAAAAACTTCTGGAGCAGGGCGGCGGTCTTTGCTTCTTCAAACATGTCGAGGTTGTTATTCGAGGCGCACCCGTCCGTGCCAAGACAGACATTAGCCCCTGCCCGGAGCAGCCCGTGGTATGGCATGGCACGGTTGGTGGCAAGTTTCATGTTGCTCGTCGGGTTGTGCGATGCGGAAACACCACGCTTCCCAAGGAGGCTGCATTCCTCCTCATCAAGCCAGCAGCAGTGGGCGGCAACCGTGCGGGGAGTGAGGAGCCCGCAATCATCGAGATGGACTGCCGGACGTTTCCCGTACCGGGCAATGCAGTCGTTCACCTCTTTCTCCGTTTCGTACAGGTGGATATGGATGCCGATCTTCTCCTGGAGCGCGAATTCCGCACACCAGCGGAGACCTTCGGGAGAGACCGTATAGATCGCGTGCGGGCCTACCGCTGCTTTGATCCGGGGATTGGCAAGCCAGCGGATGTGGCGGACGAGGTTCTCCTTTGCCTTGCACTCGGCCTCCCGTTTCTCGGCACTGAAAAGGTCGATGAACCCGTAGGAAAGTGTCGCCCGGATGCCGGCCTCGCCGACTGCGCGGGCAGCCTCGTCCATCATGAAGTACATATCATTGAAGGCAACCGTCCCGGTCCGGATCATCTCGAGGCAGGCAAGCCGTGTCCCCCAGTAGACATCGGCAGGGGTCAGGTGGGCTTCAAGCGGCCAGATCTTCTGGGACAGCCAGTCCTGCAGGACCATGTCATCGGCATATCCCCGCAGGAGGCTCATTGCCGCGTGGGTGTGGGTATTGG
>JBAVWM010000321.1:0-12628 GCA_049697815.1 Methanoregula sp.
CAACCCGGATCTTTTCATTTTCAAGACCCAGGTTCGTAGCAATTTCCCGTATCCGGGCAATTGTACGGAGACCCCGAGCACCGGGATCGCTGACAATGAGGAGGAGGTCCGGTTTGCCGATCGTGCCCCGGGCAATATGCTCCATGCCTGCCTCGGTGTCGATGACAATGAAATGGTAATCGCGTTCGAGTTCACTCATGCATTCGGAGAGGAGATCGTTGGCAAAACAGTAACAGCCGCTCCCTTCCGGCCTCCCCATCGCGATCAGGTCAAATCCTTCGGATTCCACGAGCGACTGGCGGAAGCGGTACCGCACATAGTCATGCCGGTTCATGCCCGGTGGGATCATGCGGGTAAATGCCTCCTCCCGCATGCTGCCCATGGTTTCGCGGACGATAACCCCGAGGGCTTCGTGCAGGTTCGCGTTCGGGTCGGCATCGACCGCAAGAACCGGTTTCTCTCCCATGGCAATAAACGAGCGGATGAGGAGCGAGCTGATCGTTGTCTTTCCGGTACCGCCTTTACCGGAAAGAGCTATGGTAAAGGGTTTTTTTATCATGGTCATACAAGGCCTGCGGTTTTCCGGATGCGGCGGGAGATGTCTCTTGCAGCGCCCATGATCGCAAGCGATCCTTCGCGGTCGGCAAACCTGATCCCGCAGCTCGGGGTGACCAGGGACTGGGCATCGAAAAGTTTCTCCGGCATGCGGGCACAGAGCTGGGTGCGTATCTGAAGATACTTGTCGTAGAGCGAACCTGTAGTCTCGCTCAAAAACAGTTTGGTGTCAGCAGGGACAATGCCCCATGCCACGATCCCGCCCCGTTCCATGTAGGATACGATAGTATCGGAATACAACAGGAACTCTTTTGCGGTTGCATAGGCATCGATCGAGATGACTGACGGATTGAGCCCGAGAACAAACTCCCAGTCGGTGTTCGAGCAGCAGTGGATACCAAGCCCTCCTTCCACGAGCGCCGCAATATCTTCCCATCCTGCCCTGACTGACTCCCTGTCGACCGGAACAACAGAGGATCCGAGCGAGGCAAGGTACGGTTCATTGAGCACGACCAGCGTCTCGGAAACGCCGGTATTCCTTTTCATCTCCTGCTCACACCAGCGGGCCTTGAGGGCTATCATTTTCGAGAGAACGTCGGCAAGCTGGGAATCGTAATAGATCGGGCGCTTGTTTACGTCCACTACCTGCATGCCAAACGTCACCGGTCCGGTGACCTGGCATTTCAGGACCTTCACACCGGGAAGCTTGCGGGACATCATCTCGATGAAGGCCGAGGCATATTCCGTATGGAGTCCATAATCCGCAAAGTTTCCTTCCACGTAGTCCATATACACCTTTTCCATGGCGCCGGTCTGGTCTCTTGCACTGTCGAAGAGAAGACGGTCGTCCCGGATTATCCGGCCCGGGAGCTGCTCAGAATCGTTAAACACGATACTTTCAAGCTGGCTCCGGTCCGGCAGCGTCGGGATATAGGGAAACTCGGGAAAAAGAGCAAGGACATCGTCGCATGCCAGTTTCGGATCGGTATGAGGCAGTGCGCCGACACCGGTCGCGAGTGATCGGGAGGGTGGGATCATCCTTGCCATAGTACTCACCCTTTCCTGATCCGGCAGGTCTCAAGCAGCTCCTGGACCCCCGGGAACAGGGTCAGATCGGTGTGGGGGAGGAATGTGCTTGAGGTGTATTCGTCCATGAACGAGGACTCGGCGTTCAGTTCGATATAAGCGATTTTATATGCAATTCCATCAAGGGACTTCCGGGCACTCCGGTTGATTAACGCGATATTTGCCCCTGCAATTGCCCCGTTGCCGATATTCCTGATCTGGTCGGGACCGGTTTCCGGTATCAGCCCGACAATGGTGGCGTTTTTCTTGTCAAGATAGTTCCCGAAAGCCCCGGCAAAGTAGATGGTCGAGATCTCTTTACGGGTAACCCCTGCCAGTTTCATGAGCGTGACGCAGGCAGCATGGACGGATGCCTTGCTCATGATCAGGTTCTTGATATCGTTTTCCGTGATCACGATGTCCTTGCCGAGATCGGTCTCTCTTGCCCATGCAATGACAAATTCCGGGAAGTGAGCATTTTTCCGGATCCGGGGGTTATCGATACCGGTGTTGATGCGCCCCGTACGGTCGATGATACAGGCAGAGAGCAGTTCGGCCAGGAGGTCTATGAGGCCGGAACCACAGATCCCCCGGGGTTTAATACCATTTATTGTGGAGTAGGATGGATTCAGGGTTTCTGGATCTATGGTGATCTTCTCGATTGCCCCGGGATTTGCCCGCATGCCGAAGAGCACTTCGCCGCCTTCAAGCGCCGGCCCGGCTGCACCCGCACACGAGAACATCCATTCCTTGTTGCCCAGGACGACCTCGAAATTCGTGCCGATATCGATCAGAAGCGAGATCTCCTCGCGTTCGGCCATGCGGCATGCAAGGATGTCTGCAATAATATCCCCTCCGATGAAATCGCTGACGGCCGGGAATACGAAGAGTCCTCCGTTCGGGTTGCAGGTGATTCCGATCCTTCCCGCTGCGACCGAGAGCGCCCTGCGCACGACCGGGACATACGGCTCTGCGATCATGTATGCCGGGTCGATGCCGAGTAGCATATGGGTCATGACCGTATTACCGGCAACCACCACTTCATAGATGTCTTCCCGGTCAATACCTGCTGTGTTGGAAGAGGAAGTAAGTGCCTGGTTGATGCTCTCCGCTGCGAGGGCCTGCAACCGTCCAAGACCGTTTTTCCGGGCATAGTTCACGCGGGCAAGGATATCCTCCCCGCAGCTGATCTGCTTGTTGTAATTCGACGCGACACTGACAATTTTTCCGGATACAAGATCCCAAAGATACACAACAATCGTTGTCGATCCGAGATCAACCGCTGCACCGTATACTCTTTTTGAGGTATCGTTCTCCTGGAGATCAACGAGGCGGTAGCCACCGGGAACCAGGGCAATGGTCCCGGTAACTTTCCATTCGCTGTGACGCAGGATAGCAGGGATTTCACGGAGCACTTCAAGGGGAGCATACATCTTCTCCGCCACCGGCCCGCCGCTTTTCTGGATGCCCCATAACAACCGCGAGAGGTCCGGGGAGGGATCCGAAAGGGACGGGGGGAGGAGTTCCACGTAATATTTTTTCACCGAGGGATGGAGTTCAATGGGATTATCCTGCCCGTCCACAAGGATCTTCTGTTCCTGGATGAGCGTGCTTTCGGGAATAACAACATGGAGATTGCCTTGTATAATAGTCTCGCAGGCAAGGCAGGCCCCTTTTGCCAGTTCCTCCGTAGTGAAGAACCTCCCGTATTTCTGGACGTCGAACTCGGCCTTGCCGGCCTGGATGAACACAACACATTTGCCGCATTTTCCCTGCCCCCCGCAGACCACGTTTATGTTCAGCCCGGCCCGCTGGGCTGCATCGAGAATGGTTGTGCCCCGCTCCACCTCGATCTTACGGTAACTTGGAAGGAATGTTACGGTGAGCATAGCCATGGTACCTTACTCCTAAGTAGGAGAATAAGAATGAAATATCCTGTGGTTGTGACGCTTCAGCGAACGAGCGGAATTGGATGGGGATAGTTCTTTTAAAAACCCGATATACTTCCTCAATTCTCCGAGAATTGAGTGGTTCATCAGAACCGTGAGATTGAAAAGATCATAAGAACTTCGATTTGTTGAATTCCGCAGGAATCAGATGGGAGAAAATCTCAATATATTCTTCGGTTTGCCGAATCTCGGGAAAGGTGAGGCACGGCAAGGCAAGAAAGGTTGCCATTAAACCGTAATGGATTTGCCACGGGGGCGCCCCGTGGGTGGCGGTGTTCATCCCCATGAAGAGTGTGGAAAAAACCAACTCCCGCATTATTTCCAGATTTATCGGGTTTCGCTTGCGAAAGAATACCCTTGATCGGTTTATGCTATTTTCCCCGGTAAAAAAAATTTTCGATTCTGACAAATTTTCCGAATCATTGTAGAAAAAGGGATTTTATCAGCACCCGCCACCGGCGGCGGATGATGTTGAAGACAATACCGTACTACACTCTGCCGGTGCAGTCTCGAAGCTGTTACAGATTGCCTGTTTGTATGCCTCGGGTGTCCGGGCACCTGAATATTTAACGCCGTTGATGACCAGCGTCGGTGATGCCATTGCGCCGTCCTTGACTGTTGCGATTTCATCGGTTTTCAGCAGGCCAAGACCTTCTTCACCCTCTGAACAGGTATCGATTTTCGCACTGTCAAGGGAGAGGGTTGCATCAGTGTTCTTACGGCAGGAGGAAAGCATTGTTGCATTTCCCCGTTTTGTGTAACAATTTTCATTGAAAGTTTTGAGATACGACCAGAACTCTTCGGGATAATACTTGTTAATGCAGATCTGCCGGAGGTCTTCCTTTGCTTCAGTCCTGCCATGCAGGGAGTTAACCGAATCGACCGTGGAGCCGGTGATGGTGGTGATGTACCGTATTCGAATATCGGCTTTCGATTTGAGCAGATCGACCACCGGGCTCATGACCGCCTCTGCCTGCGTACCGTAGGGGCAGAATGACATGACATACAAATCAACGGCTGGCCGCGCTGATTTTGGCGGGGCAGGTGTTGCCAGTGGGGTTACCTGGGGGGTTACCTGCGTGGCCGAACTGGCTGCCGGGAGGACAACCGAGGCATGTCCGGCCTGCATTAGGCCTACTACGAGAATGGCTACGAGAATGATCACGATACAGACAATCACAGCCATTATGCCTTTTCCAAAAAGAACCGGGCTCTCTTGTTCAGGTTTTTTGTCTGGAGTCAAAATGATCCCTGCATAATATCAAAAAGACCGGCATAAAAAAAGATCGGTCTGGTTTTTCCTTATCCAAGGGACCTGTTATACCTGCTTCTTCCACTCTTCCTGCAGAAATTCGCCGATATCGGCCGCGTCCCGTGGACCGACAAGGACTTTCCAGCCGGTGGCCTCTTCAATTCTGCCGGAGAGCGGCGATGCATAGCCGGGTATGATCAGTTTCCGGTGCGTCACTTCGTTCTCCATGCCGAATTTCCTGATCGAGTCCCGGACAAGGGTCTCGCTCAGTTTTCCTGCGGCAACTGCCGTGAGAACAGAGAGCCCTTCGGTATCCACGATCAGCATGAAGCAGGGGACCCGGCTTGACTCAAGGTATCCCTGGAGCGTGAAGAACGTGAGCGAGAAGTTCACGGTCATCAGGACCGGTGCGTCCCGGCCGGGATTGCCGACACGGTACAGGCCTGGGTTCATCTGGATCGGTTTCTGTGGATCCGTGTAAATATTCTGGCGGAGCGTCAGGGAAGCTTTCGCAGGTCCCGGCATGAGCGGGGAGGTGACGATAACCGAAGCGTACTTCACGATTCCCAGTGCCAGCGCAGCGTTCTCGTGCCCGGTTGCAGAGGCATCGAGATAGATGGGATACCCGAGCTCGGGAACCGAACGCGTGATCGCGAGCTGCCGTATCTGCGTAGAACGGGTGATGAATGCCCCCAGATTCTCCGGTGCGGGGTCAAGCATAAGGTCCTGCACCCCTTCGGCCGTGCAGTCTTTTACGAGCCGGACAAGCCCGTCGAGGGTTGCATCCCGTACGACCAGCGGGCTGCCGTGCTTTTTGGCGAGTGTGCACATCTCCTTATAGTTCTCACCGGTCGCTGCATGGAGGAGCGGACGGTAGGAGCCGCAGTGGACAAGAGCTGATAAGAATGCAGCAGGATCCTTTGCAATGAGCACCGGGGGCAGGTGCGCCTGTTCGTGCTCGACTGCTGCAACCGCAGTTGCAAAAATCTCCGCAGACCCGCTCGTATTCTCGATAGCGATACCGTTAAAACGGAGGTCGGTACCTACGCGGGTGAAGGTCTCATCGCGCACCCGCCGGGTAACTGCCGCGATCTCAGCAGGCGTCTGTGTATCGCTGACCCGGAAGACAATGCCGGGCGCGTGATAGAAGGTCTTCTCATGCCGGTAGAGGACCGTCTCTTCCCCGATCCTGATGGAGCGCTCGCCAACCCCCACCTTCACGAGCCTGATCGGCGGCCGGGTGGTGGCACCCAGGACTGCCTTTGCCTGGTCGTCCAGGTACGGGCAGAGGTCCACATCGGCTTTTCCCCCGGCCAGTTTCATGGCGAATGTCAGGCAGGTCGGGTCCCCGCATTCCTTGCAGTTCTTCTTCGGCAGCAGTTTGTAGATATCGAGCGCCTTGAGGGCCATCTTATGGCACCCCCGCGGGATCCACCCGGGCTTTCATGCTGGCAAATGCCTCCCGGAGCATGCCGATCGTTTCCGGGTGACGGACACAGACGATCTCAGCTCCTGCCGCTGCAGCAGCAATGCCGGTGTAAACCTCCCAGCTGACTGCAATCGCGTCCTGCACCGGTGGATCCGCTTCCCGGACTTCCTTGATGTTCAGGGAATCGGCGGCCGAACAGATAATAGGCATTGCAAGGTCCGTATCCCCTTTCAGTGCAGCAAACCGGATCCTTTCCATGGCGGAATAGGAATACTCAAACCCGTACCCGAGGGCCCCGGTATACGGATCGATGACGATGTGATCGCGCTGGACGCCAATCTCCTTTAAGAGGATATTGAGCTGTTTTGCGAGATTGACATCAATAGGGGACTGGGCTATCAGCGAGTGGTTATAGGCAAGCGCTGCCGCGGCGATGCTCCGGTAATGGCTTGCCTCGGCAGTACCGAGGAGAAGCCGTTCTCCCTGGCCGCTCTCCCCACACCGCCGGAATACCTCGCTGTCGATCGTCGGCTCGTTGCTTCCTTCAATGATCAGGGGCAGGCTGCTTGCCAAAAGGACGGTCTCCACGGTTTTGCCGACAGCAGAGATATCCGTAAAATTTCTTTGTCGGGTACTGTTCAGGTGCAACCGGATGAGGTCTGCCTTGTACGTGGTATCGGCAGTTTTTGTCCATTCTGCAAGGTTATTGACGAGATCCCCACAATAGTTCCTTATGATCGGGGACCAGAACGGGGGATAGTCACACACTTCGAATGCAATGAGCGGGGAAGGGGACAATAGGCCCTTTTCCAGGAATGGCAGGGTGGTACCGCCGCCGATCCGATAGGAGACCCGGCGCGTCCCCCCCTCGGCCTTCGTTGCCCCGAGCGTGACGTCCCCGATAGTGCCGGACCAGCCGAATTGTGCGTCAGGTACCATGGTTATCTCACACCAGGGGTTTCATGGCCAGTGCCGGGTGTCCGACCTTTTTCAGGTAGACCATCAGTTCTTCGATAGTTGTTGCCTTCGTCTCGTCTGCGATCTTGTCGAAAAAGTCCTTAAGTCCCTTCCCGGTGAGTTTTTGCACGAGCCGGTTTTTCAGCTCGTCTCTTAACTGAGACGGCATCCAGACAAGGCGTTCGATCCCCCCCTCACCCTGCAGGAACCGGTCGGAAAGGATGTAATTTTTCGATATACCGGCAAACCCGGGCGTCTGTGCGCCCCCGCCAATCGTGCCGGCCAGTGTCGAGAATGACATTCCGGAAGGTGTAACGCCCTTGAACTCGCGGTTCACAACCATGATGCCGTTTACTTCCGGGAGCATCAGGGCGATGGCCTCGAAACAGCCACAGCAGGTCATGGGATATTCCATGACAGAGTAAAGCGAGCACCGGTCAATCTCCCCGTGACTTGCCTTCCGGACGAACCGGTTCACGCCATCGAACTCACCGTTCTGGGCATTGAGCACGGCACCTTTCTCAACCGGCTGGTTTGCACCGGACGGCGAGATCTCGTACGCAATCTTCCCGTCAAGCCAGCTGATGGCACCGCAGAGGGCCGGCCGCTCCGGCGTGATCACGCAGACATGGTTGGGGGCAAAGGTCTGGCAGAGAGTGCAGGAATAATAGGTGTTCACATCGCTGTCCCGCATGTCCTTGATGCGAGCATCGCGTTCGTCATAGATATGCTCGGCTTCTTTTCTTGCTTCGGCCACTTTTGCCGGGTCGGTGATCAGGGTAACCGACACTGCATCAAGAAGCTGGGGGAAGTCCATGCGGAACTTGCTCGCTAACAGTTTCCCGATGTGCTCGATCTTCACCCCTTTTGCCACGACCTCTTTCGAGATACGGACCCAGATGAGGTCCCGCTGGGCAACGTGCCACGAACCTTCCCCGTAGTTCACAAAATTGTGGATCCTCCGCTCCAGCACCGGCTCGTAATCCTTCTTCATCGTTTTTCCGGCAACCTCGATGATGATGCCGAGGGGGTATGCCGATCCCTCTTTCATTGAACTTATCTCCGGCCCAATGACCCTGACCTGCCCGTCCTTTACTTCATTTGCCGGGCGCATCCTGAGCAGCTCAAATGCGGCAGACCTCCCCCCGCCAAACTCCACGTACATCTCCTCTTTCCGGATACTTTTCCCCTCAAATGCCGGGGAGCACCCCATCGGGATGGGAATGGCAGTAACATTGACTTTGATGCCTTTCTCCTCCATCCCTTTTCTGACGATCGTTTCTGCCTCCGCGGGGATCCATGCCCCGCCATGATAGTCACCAAGGGAAAGGATCGGGAATCCCAGGACCCGCATGCCGTCCACGAGAGCGATCTCGTCGTCAGTGAGACCGGGAAATACAATCACGATCGCTTTTGCCCGCTCCGCCGCATACGCAAGGAGCCGGTGTGCGTCGCCGGGCGTCACCCCGCCAAACATCATGGCAACGCGGGCGATGATGTCCACAAAATGAATACCATAGGCCGGTGAGGAACCAAGAGGGATAAGACGGTAATCGAGACCAAGCTTCACGCCATTATCGGACAGGGAAGAAATGACCGGGCCGGCAAGGAACGTGAGCATATATTTTTCCTGCAGTTCCCGGCAGATAGCAGCGGCCGTGCCGGAACTTTCGGGCGTTCCGATCACGAGAGCAAGTCCGAGGATGCTCCCGTCGACAAGAGAGTACCCGAGCTTACGGATGACCGTGTCGCCAATGAACCCCGTGTACGGGGCAGGTTCTTTACCTAATGTTGCGGTTTTTTCCGCAAGCAGACATTCAGATGCAACGATCGGGTTGTTACCGGTCTTTGAAAAAACGTCCAGGGCGGTATTCGGGTCGTGCACGGCAGTGCCGGTAAGTGCGAACGATATTGGCAGGTGATAGGCCGTGTCCTCGTAGGCAAAGGTTCCTTTCATAGCCGGAAGGGTATCTTTTAAGTGCTCTTCTCCCCGTTTTTTTGCCAACTCAACGTCGGTCATTTGTATCATCCCTCACATCATGGATTACCCGGTATGATAGATATAGGTTCGTTATAGGGTAACGGGAGGAAAGGAAGCCGGAAACCGGGCTCTGCGCTCCTCCGGACGAAAACGTTTTTCCTGTTGAAATTCAAATTCTGTTTACGGAGAGGTTATATAATGGGAAAAATACCTGTAAACAAGATTTTTTGTAGTTTCCTGCTGCTGTGTGCAGCAGTCTGCATTGTGCAGCCCGTAATGGCTGAAAACGGGACCATCACGATTGCCTACCGCGGATCCGGCGGGATTTATATCGGGGATACGATCACTTTTGACGGTTATAATACGTTCGGAAATACAACCTTGTTGAAAATCACCGGTCCGGGTCTCCCGTCAAATGGTGTGCCGATGAACAACCTCAACGGTCCCGCCGGGACAACAACATCTGTCGGGGTTGACCAGTATGGCATGTGGAAATATGTCTGGTATGCGTCAAACGTCCCCGGACTCGAAAAGATGCAGACAGCCAGGTACACGTTCACTGCAACGGATTCTGCGAATCCGGAACAGTCAACGACTACCTCTCTTTACCTGAAAAGACCCGAATTTTATATCACGGTCTCCCCAAACCCGTCAAACCCGGGTGATTATATAGAATTGATCGGGTCCACAGAACAGGATATCGACTCTGCGAAGATCGAGGTTACGGATGCTTCCGGTAAAGTCCTGCACACTTTCGCGTCCCCGGTCGGTGCCTTCGGTTACCTGAGCTATAGTTTCCACGGGGACATGGAACCGGGACAGTATACGGTCACGGTCAGCAACCCCTCCCTGAAAGCACCCTACAGAACGGTAATGTCGGTTGTTGCACCGGAAGGAACCCTGCCGGTAACGATCGTCATGACGCCGGAACAGGGAACTGCCATACCGACCGCTCATGGAAAGGAGGAGGCTACACCCATGCCGGCATCTGAAACGAGCCCGACAAAATCACCGGTTGCACCGCTCACGATCCTTGCTGCTGTCTTGGCCGGTATTATTCTGGCCGGAATCTCCCGGCGTTCATAACGCAATCCTTTTTTTAGATCAACGGTCCGGATTCAACGGATTTTTCAGACCATAACGTATATTGTGAAATACGTAAGACGGATATACGCAAACCCGGTGAGACTGTCCGTGAAAAAATTCTTTTTTATTGCCCATATGCCCGACACGCCAGGCTCGCTCCACCGTGCCGCAGAGATCATAAAAAAATATGATGGCAATATCAACCGGATCCAGTTCGATCGCCGCATCGATCCGGGGACGGTCTTTTATGAAGTGACAGCATCGGACGAATCCTACCGGAAGATGACCGGTGATCTTGAAAGGATCGGGTACCTCCAGACTTCCTTAAAGCCCCTGAACTTCCTGAAATTCGCCGTATTCCTCCCCCACCGCCCGGGTGCCCTGTTCGAATTCCTTGGGTGTACAACATCCGCCGGTGCCAATATTGCATATATCGATTTTGACGATAAAGGCAGACACCCGGACCGGCTCACCGTAAGCCTGAACCTTGAGCAGAATCTGGAGGTGGACCGGCTCCTGGATCAGCTGAAATCCCGGTACCGGCTGGAGATCCTGGAATACGATACCACCGGAGAACGCCTTGATGATACCGTATTCTATGTCCGGTACGGCAAGGCCGTCCGCGACCTGATCGGGGAATCGGAAGACAGTTTCATCCTCTCGTTCCTTGCCGACACCAATCATATCGCCCAGGAACTGATGGACAGGGGCTGCGACCCCCGCAAAGTGTTCGACAGCGTGCTTGCCACCGGCAGGACGATGAAAGCAACAAGCGGCGAAACGTTTTATGCGGATGTACAGAAATTCCCCCTCACCGAAACGACGACGCTCTTCTGTTTCCAGCTCCCCTGCGGGGGGAATGTCTTTCTCATCCGGGCCGGTGACGACATGATCATGATTGATACGGGATACGGGATTTACCACCAAGACATCATGATGATGCTCTCCCGATACGGCCTTGCTGATATCTCCTGCCTTTCCCGTATTATCGTCACGCACGCTGACGCGGACCACTGCGGTGCTGCCGGTTTTTTTCCGGTTCCGTCATGGATGCACGAGGGAACTCGCGAGATTATCCGCACCAACAACCGTGCCTATGGCTCACGGAATGAAGATTCCGTCCTCGAAGCGTTTTACACGAAGATGATCAACCTCTTCTCGAAGTTCAATACACCATCGGATATCCGGTGCTTCGAAGGACCTGCCGGGGCAACAAGAGGTATTTTTCCGGTTATCGGAATTATTGAGATCGGCGGCATCACGCTTGAGGTGCTTGAGAGCCTTGGCGGGCACACGTTCGGCATGATTTTTCTCTATTCCCGGGAGCAGGGGCTGGTGTTTGCCGCAGACAGTGTGATCAATTTCGCCAGCCTCTCAAAGGAGCGGGCTGATTACAGTTCGCTTGCCGCGTTTCTTGTGACGTCCGTGAACGTTGACAGCGAACGTGCAACCCAGGAACGAAAAGCGCTTCTCGAGCTCGCCAGGGACACGGATGAATATCTTAAATCAGATGGGAAACGGTGCCTCATCTGCGGGGGACACGGGGCAGTCTCCGTCCTGGAGAACGGGAAGCTTGTTCCCGCCGGGACGATTGAACGGTACCAGCCGTGAGGAATATCACGTCAAAATGAAGACGGGAAGAAAAGGGTTTTACCGTTATATTTTCAGTTTCTATAACTCCGTCGCCCCTGAAGGGACCCCCCGGCAGATCTGTTTTTATCAAAAATCGTAATTGGTTACGATAATTTCCGATGTTCCCGACCGCTTTTTCCCGTTGCAGTTGATACACCGCGTTGCAGCCTCGGTCTCTATCGTATATCCTTCGTACAGGTCTGCGATCTCCTGCACGTTCGAGTTACTCAGCATGACCTGCACCTCTTTTTTCGAGAGTTTGTCAAAGACACCTGCCCAGCTGTACCTGGTCGTCGAGAGAAAAGCCCGTGCAGTTGTAACCGGTGAACCGTGCGGTCTTTGAAAGGAGAAGATAGGGAGATCAAAGTAGATGAAATCCCTTTTCCTGGCAGTCCTGACGGCTTTTTCAAAATCCGCATTCAGGATGGTTACCTGCCAAATCTTATGGGCAATCCATAAAGATCTATTGCCGGGGCATACCGGCGTTATCTTATGAGTACCGGTATCATGGCAGGATCCGGATTCCAAACAGCGTGCCCGGAACGGATTCCACTGGCCTGTTTATAAGGACCGAAAATGCCGTACAGGACTCCTCCTTTCGAAATCCTCATCTGGTTTGTGAATGCATTCTTGTGCGAGAAACATGGAGAGCCACCGGGTACAGGATATGATGCGGCTGATGGCATCGAAGATCAGGGAGATTGCCAATACGATCTCTGACG
>JBAVWM010000322.1:0-5366 GCA_049697815.1 Methanoregula sp.
TGCGGATTATAACAGCGTAGGAAGAAAAATCTCCGTTTGCACGAATTCCAATTTTTTATCTGTGATAGGTAACCTATCATCTGTCATTTCTTATCCGCCAAAAAAGCCTGAATTGATGTCATGAACTGGTCCGGGCATTCCTCCTGAGGGACATGCCCGCAGTCTTTCAATACCGCCAGCTCCGCTCCTGGTATTTCCCTGGATAATTTGATACTCTGTTCGGTGGGCACAATCCGGTCGTCATCTCCGGTGACGATGAGCACCGGCATTTTCAGGTCCGCCAGACGTTCGGAATAATCGACTGGATTACCTGCAATGGTAAACTCGTAGAGCGCTTTATCCCAGTTGTCAGCCTTGAGGGGTTTACGATACCCCTCATACACCTCCGGGGCGATCCTTGAGGGATCATGCCATGCAAGCCGGAGGGTGTCATTTCCCATGTCACCGGCGAGAGTACGAACCAGCAAAGGAGCGAGATGCCGCACTTGCGGTAAAGCCATGAGAGATGATGCCCATTGAGGGAGTGGACCTCGATCTCCTTTCCCCACGGCCGGGTCCACCAGCACCAGCCCCTGCACCCGTTCCGGGTGTTCCATGGCATACGCAGCTGCGACCTCTCCACCCGCTGAATTCCCCACGAGAATGGCTTTGTCCACGCCGAGTTCATCCATCAATCCATCCAGCAATTCCACGTTTCCCTGGACGCTATAGGGATTCGTACCCGTCCAGTTTCCTTCCATCGGACGCTCGGTCAGACCAAATGCAGGACGGTCATAAGCAATGACACGACCGGAGGTTGAGAGTGGTCCCGTCACTTCGCGCCAGGAAAACTCGCTGGCGCCAAAACCATGCAGAAGGATAAACACCGGCTCGCCCTGCCCCATTTCTTTGTAGTGAACCGTCACTCCGTTTACCTCCACAAAACGGCTGTCCGGGTCGGCAAGTTCACGTTCAGTAACGGTCCCGGTCAAAGGTGGGACCGGGTAAAGAAGGGGAGCAATAATCAGGATTACGGCAACTGCCAGCACGATGATGATAAGGATTTTCCAAAAGCGTTTCATGTTATTTTTCCTCAAAGCCCGTAACAATCGCCTCGTGAAGTACGTCGCCTGCTCCTTATCTCCCATCAGCAAAGACCCCGATGCTCACACCGGGCCTTTCAATTTCAGGTGCAGGGCTTCGCTGAACAGTCGTATGGACTGCCGGTCCTCTTCGATCAGGTCTCCGGCCTGGCTTTCCATCTGGATGAGGGTTACGTGACGAAGAAGGTCCTGGCGTTCTTCGGGCGATTTCGTCTCATGGCTGATAACATCGATTATCTCCAGCATGTGCAACAATACCCGCGCATTATCGGAACTGGCATGGCGGAGCATATCGAAGGCAGCGCTGAGCAGTTCGTCAAAAGCAGCCGGATTGAAAACAAGGCGCAACCGGCCCTGGCTGTCATAGATATTCGGACTTATCGCACCCTGTCGGGCAAACAACGCCAGACCATCGCCAATATAATCCAGGCATGTCATGGCAGTGAACGGGTCATTGATGGCCGGAGACATGGCCCGGACGGCCATTTCAGTCAGCTGGTTAACGGCATATTCAACGTCCTGGGTGGGTGTGCGCTGGTTTCCCAGATGGAAGGTGTTCCGGATTTCGTCTTCCAGTTCGTTGTCAACCCGATCTGCGGGCCAGACCCGTCCAATCACCATGCCGCTCCTGACAAAGGCACCCGGCCTTGCCACTATGTGGATGACAATGTCTTTTTTTTCGGCCAGGGGAAGGATGTACTCCGGATCTACATACTGGATATACCCCGCTTCGGTTGCACGGACCGGATGGGCTTCACTCTCCTTCAGTGAATCCTGCGGGATTCTGACGGGCTGTCGTTTGTATTCACCGCTCATGGCTTCCTGCAGGTTCGTTTCGCGGACCACCTCCTGCAACTCTGCACCTGCTGCAGCCGCGATATTGGGGGCCTGGAGCATCATGCTGATGTGCTGGATCAGCAGGATGAGCGAAGCAAATGCTGCTATTAAAAGGTACAGTCCAACGGTAGTGGTAATCTGAGCCCCTTCGGGTTGCAGTTCAACCGGAGGAATTCCCAGTGCACTAAAAATGCAATAGGCAAAGGTAGCCACGAACATACCCAGAACGAACTGGGTCGTGCGATCACCCAGAAAGATGCGCAACAGGCGTGAGCCGTACTGTGAAGCTACGGTAGAAAGCGGCAGGGTCAGGAGCGTGAAGACAATTCCGGCGGTTGTCAGGACTGTGGTGGCCATATTGAACAGATAACCACGCAGTTCATCGACATTGCCGGATATGATGAACCGGCTGGTATTCAGGACTTCATTGGGGATCTGACCATCCAGCCAGTACATCAGCCATGCAAGCAACACCGCTCCAAGCGCCATGGCCCCGGGTATGAACAGGAAGTTCACCCGTATACGATCCCATGTGTTGCGGCTTGCGATTCTGCTCTTTAAGGGAAATCTCATGTAGCATTCCTCAGTTTATGCAAACCCAATATTCAAGTGAAATTGATTATGATGTTTGTTAATATAGACATACCTCAATCATCCCGGCCATACGTGGGACTCGTCATTATGAGCCCGCGGTCACGTGGTTACATATCCTTGCGGGGTCTGATGGCAGGTGAAGGAAGTCTTCGAAGAACACATCACTTCTTGACGGTAGGCATGCATGTCTGCTCCGGATTGACGGTATAGGTCCAGGGCGAGACCCGGAATTCTTCCAGCCGTTTCTCATCCGCTTTCCGTGGTATGCATATCCTGGATCATCTACCTTGTCCCCTTCCATGCCATCGATGATATTGTAGACATTCACAAACCCGGCTTTTGCAAGGGCATTGACCGCCAGGGCGCTACGGTCCCCGGCCCGGCACATGACCAGGATCGTGTCGGTGGACGCGAACCGGCGCTTTGCTTCGGCGATGAAATCGGGGTTGGGGACCACAACGAACTCTTTCATGTCTGTGTTCCACTCATGCTTTACGAATAGGAAGGGAATGTTCCTCGCCATCTCCGCATGGCCGACAAAGACGTACTCTTCAGGTGTACGGACGTCAAGAATATAGACCCGTTCTGGCCGGGCCTTCCACATCTCGTACGCTTCCTGCGATGTAACATACAGCCAAAGGCCCGTCTGCTTTTTTTCGGGCACCTGGTAGTTCGGTCGGGATGTTGATTCTTTTTGAGGTGTCATGATATCGTCTCTTTATTCTGTCAGGCCTCTTCCTAATTACCCGAGCCGGGTGCCTTCCAACTTGAGCTCGTGTCCATGCGGAAGCTTGCTCCAGCTCCTTCTCGCCCATTCCTCCTTGAGCACTTCCTCGGCTGCCTTCTCCAGGAATTCCGGCGCAGCCCACTCGTCCACATCAAAATCGTTCTTGATGTAACCATGGCTCAACATGAAGTCCTTGCCGATCTCGATGCATTGCAGGTTCTGCGCACTCAGGCTCGGCACCATGTCGACATGCTTGATGCCCTGGTACGTATCCTCGGCATCCATGTAGAAGGTCTGCCGGTTGAGGATCACAGCCGCAGCTCGCTTATGATCGTTCGCCCAGCGCCCGACCTTGATCATGGCCTTCATGTAGGCGATGACGAGCTCGGGGGTGCTCCTTGGCCATCACGTCGGTGCAGGTGATGACAGCGGGAGTATTGGCGACCTGCACGGTCCAGTCCGGGTATTTGGAAAGGTCTTCGATCATTTTGATCTGGCCGGTAGCCTCCTGCAGGTGCTGGAAAACCTTGCTCTGGGTGTAGATGGCATCGACGGTACCATTCAGTAGCGCCGTTTCCAGCGGGCGGAAGGCCAGGTCGTGCTTATGGTCACGGCGCATCCATAGCTCAGACGGGTTGTTCATCGGCGGGACCAGCATCTCGTGTTTGTCATACCAGTCATCCGGGTAGGGGAACTCCACGAGCTCCACATCGTCCATGGTCATGTCGTTCAGCATCAGCATGTTCTCGATGCCCATGTGTTCCTGGATGCGCCACCAGTCGTTCTTGATGGTATTCAGGCTCTTCGATATGCCGATCTTCTTTCCTTTCAGATCCTTTATCCGGAAGATCTTGTCGCGGGCTCGCACCGCCATGCAGCCGCCTTCGTATACCCACGTTGCCCCGAGCAGCACTGTTCGGCGGATGTCCGCGTGAACATGGATGGGGGGATAGAGGCCCCCGAACCGGATCAGGTTGTCGAGGTTGTGGATGTGTGCGGGTACCAGTTGTTCTCGGGTGCGTGGCGGAAGTAGGCGTACTCGACACCGATCTTCTTGAACTCCTCGCGGCACCACCCCAGTTCCTGGTCTACGTTGTTGGCAGATACCATCGGGCAGTTGGTGAACCACACCTCTTTCCAGTTCAATGGTACTGTGGTGGACTTCTTCTCTTGCTTAACCATAATTACCTTCTTCTTCTCAATTTATTGCTGTTGATTTCTCTCCTTTTTACACCCCCAATCTGGTAAAATATATTATATGTACCTTTGGTTCATTCTCAAAAAATGGAAAGAACAATCCGGATTTCTGCGTGGGAGAAACCTGGAATACAGCCTCTGACAAAAAAAACATAGTCCTCGCATATGTTCATGGGGTTATAGCTATCTCTAAAAAATGCCATTTTTTCTTTTCAATCGCACACTGATTGAGGCCAGATGCGATAGTGCACATGTGTTTAACATTTCACAATCGGATCGCGATTTTTTCAGAAAAATCGATCATCGATTTTATTTTGAAAATCGGATCCCGATTTTAAAATTTCAATCGCGATCACGATCCCGATCAAAAAACCGTTCCGGAAAAATCACAGATCGATTTTCATTTTCAAATCGGATCCCGATTTTTCCGGAAAAATCGATCATCGATTTTATTTTGAAAATCGGATCCCGATTTTAAAATTTCAATCACGATCACGATCCCGATCAAAAAACCGATCCGGATCGATCGCGATCCGATTTTCATTTTCAAATCGGATCCCGATTTTTTCTTTTCAACCGGGTTGCGATTTTTTTGCTCTGAAGAGGTATCGGTATAAATAGTCCGGGTCGTAATAAACGGTAATGACAGTTCAATCTCCGAGAAATGATTTCTAAGAGAGCGCTGTAAACATGAACACGAAGACTATATTTTTGTGTCAGAAGCATTCATTCCGGATTTCATCCCGGGCAGGAATCCTGATTGTTCTTTTCAATTTTTGAGAATAAACCGAAGGTACATATAAGATTCTGCCAAACTTCCCCTGCAAAAAAGGCGGACATTATGGAAAAAGGATCGAAATTAATACATCTCAGCCTTATTGCAATCATCCGAATCGTGATTGGCCTTGCTGTCACAGGCTGCACGAGCT
>JBAVWM010000323.1:0-1845 GCA_049697815.1 Methanoregula sp.
GAGCTGGGCATAGACATCGGCCGGGTTGATCACGTGATCCAGTTCGGTTCCCCCCGGGAGGTTGCCCGGCTCGTCCAGCGCGTGGGCCGTGCCGGCCACCAGCTGAACACGGTCTCCCGCGGCACGATCCTTGCGACCGGTTTTGACGATCTGCTCGAATCGCTGGTTATTGCAAAAAAAGCACGGGCAAATGAACTCGAAGACGTTGTTGCCGAATATAACGCGGCGGACGTACTCGCCAACCAGGTCGCCGCCATTGCAGTCGAATATGGTGAGATCGAGCAGGGGAAGATTGCGGAGATTCTCTCCCGTACGTCCCTGTTTGAGGAACCGGGACCTCTTCTCGCGGACGTCTGCCGCCAGATGGAGGAGCACCGCCTCATCCGGACAGATGGCACAAGGATCATCACGACCGCACGCGCCCGTCGCTACCTTGCCGGCAACCTGTCCATGATCCACGATGAGAAAAAAGTCCCGGTCTTCGATATGGTCTCCCGCAGGACAGTCGGCACGCTGGACGAATCGTTCGTGGTCGGCTGGGTCCACACCGGGGTTGTCTTCATAACAAAAGGGCAGCTCTGGCGCGTGCTTGAAATTGCCGACGGGAGACTTACCGTTGAACCGGCAAAGAAAGCAACCGGTGAACTGCCCTCCTGGGAGGGTGAGCAGATCCCGGTCCCGTTCTCCGTTGCCCGGGAAGCCGGCGGGATACGCAGGACGCGCAACATCGTGGATTATACCAGCGACCAGGACAGCGTGAGATATGCCGAACAATTCCTGGCCGAGATGGTTAAGAACCGGTCGCTGGTACCTACTGACCGGCTGATCACGCTGGAGAATACCGATGACGGGGTGGTGTGCAATGTCTGTGCCGGTCATAAGGCGAACGAGGCGCTGGGTCGCGTCCTCTCGATCCTTATATCAGCCCGGTACGGGACAACGGTCGGGCTCGAACTGGACGCGTACCGGATCCTGCTGCGGCTCCCGTTTGATATCCGTGCAGCGGACGTCCGGGACCTTCTCCTCTCGCTCGATCCAACCCACATGCCCGGGATCATCCGCCTCGCGCTAAAACGGACAGCACTCTTTAAGTGGAAACTGGTGCAGATCGCAAAAAAGTTCGGCGCCATTGATCCCGATGCGGATTACGAGAAGATCAGCATCCACCGGCTGCTTGAGTTTTTCGACAATTCCATTGTGCAGAAGGAAGCCTACCGGGAACTCCTCTCCGGGTACATGGATATCGAAACCGCATCGTCAATCGTGCAGCTAATCAGGGAGGGGGAGATCGGTGTTGAGGTGGGCCCGCAATCCCTGATAGGCGCCGGCGGGTTACTTTCGTCAAGGGACCAGATCCCGCCGCCGACAGCCGATCAGGCAGTCCTCGCAATGCTCCGGCGCCGGCTTGACCAGGAAGAGGTTCTCCTGTGCTGCATGAACTGCCGCACCTGGAAGAGCCGGACCGTCGTATCCCGTATCCCCGATCACCCGCAATGCCCGAAGTGCGGGGCGCGCCTTGTCGCAGCGCTCAAACCCTATGAAGAAGAGTCCTGCACTGCGCTGAAAAAAGTACGGAAGACCCCGGAGGAGCGGGTAGTGGAGCAGCGGCTCATGAAAAATGCCAATATCGTCCTCTCCAGCGGAAAGAAGGCGGTCATCGCGTTATCCGCCCGGGGCGTAGGACCGGAGAATGCTTCAAGGATACTTGCGACACTGACAGAGGGAGATGCATTCTATCGCGAAATATTAACAGCAGAACGGAGTTTTATCCAGACGCACCGGTACTGGGCGTAACGGAAAACATTCGGCCGGAAGAAGCGGGGAGTTATCTTCCCTGTGTATTGC
>JBAVWM010000324.1:0-2226 GCA_049697815.1 Methanoregula sp.
TCCCGGCCCGAATACAATCCGATTTCCCACCGTGTAAGCGAGTGCATTCACTGCCCGGGCTGATTCCGCCGCCTTTGCGTCCGTGTGAATCCTCACACCGCTGAAATCATACCCGAACCGCGGCTCCATGAAGGCCCTCATCCCGGCATCAAGCGGCCGGCCGGGCTCCCGCAGGATGTCATGCACGATCGGAGGGACATGTTCAGGGCCATTATGCACAGCAGAGCGCTGGAGAACCCCTCTTTTCTTTTCCTCTTCTTTTTCTCCGCATTTGCTGCACGTGCGCCAGAGGACGCTCTTTCCTGCAGGGATTGCCATCTGCAGTTTCTTTGGATTTTCAACCATCATCTGCTGGCTCATTTTTCAATCCACCCGCCTAGGCTATTTCCTCCACGGTTTCCCGTTACCTGTCAGCTTAATCGCTGCTGAGCGCGATCCTGAATCCTGCGCCACCAAACATGTCATCGCTTATCAGTCTTGTCGCGGCACGGCATTCTTCAGGACCGTGCATCCAGCCACCACCGCGCATTGCGCCGTGACTCGGCGTGACACGTCCGATCGGATCGGTGCCGGACATTGTCGCGTAATCATCGATGAAATCGGCACAGTACTCCCACACGTTTCCGTGCATGTCATAGATCCCCCAGGCATTCGGTTGTTTTTGTCCAACAGGGTGCGCTTTGCCCTCCGAATTTCCGGAGTGCCAACCAACACGCCCAAGGTCTGCTTCAGTGGAACCGGAGCAATACCGGGTCCGGGTCCCGGCGCGGCAGGCGTACTCCCACTCCGCTTCCGTGGGCAGGCGAATTTTCACGTTTGCGTTGGTGGAGAGGCGCTGGCAGAACGCGAGTGCCTCCGTATAGGTGATTTGAGAGACAGGCAGGTCATCACCCTCCGAACCACAAGGAGTGTTCCCCATTACTGCCCGGTACTGAGCCCGGGTAATCTCAAATCGTCCCAGATAGAAAGTCTTAGAGATGCGCACGCGCCGCACCGGCCCCTCATTGGGGAGGTGTCCCTCTTCGTCATCGGGCGAACCCATCGCGAACTCTCCCGGCGGAATCCGCACCAGATCGATCCGGGTATCGTTGACGCGCAAAATCACGGTCGGTGCACCCCCTGCCAAATCTTCCCGGATGCCATCACCCATATCTGCTCTCCCGGAATCGGGATAAAACGAACGCCAGGCTCGAGGCGAACAACGCCCTGATATTCTTATTTTTTAGCATGTGTCTTGTCATAAGCCGCCTTACAGTTGTCATCCCACCACTTTCCATAGAACTCCTTGTGAGTGTCGCTTAGGAGTTTGGCAAAGTATTCATCAAAGTTCTTGGCCTTGCGCGCCCACTCCTTGGGCGTGGTCTTACAACCCCATGTATCCTTGCAGGCATCAAAGGCGGTCAGAACGTTCTTTACACCAGTTTCATACTCGATTTGCTCAGTCTGCTTTATGTAGTCCGCGCGATTGACATCCCCGGCGAGGGCCGAGTTGTCCAGCTTGTCGAAGTCGGCTTTACGAGAAAGGTTCGAGAGTTCCTGGACGAGTTGTTGAACGGCGAAACACTTATCCTGTGTTTTATCCAGGGTAATCTTTCCTGTCACGATGTCTGTCGCTCCTTCCGTGCCGGGCACAATCTCTGGATCCTTGTCTTTATTGGCTTTCTTAGCCCTGGCCCGGATTCCCAACCCGCCGTCGCACGTATCAAGCATCTTCTTCAGGTCATCGACAGTCCATGGCGGAGGTGCCTTGGCCTTGCCGCCGTCATTCTTATCGCGTTGAATCGTCCAGCCTTGCGCATCGAACCCCGGCACAACCCGGGGGATGGAGGATGGGGAGCCGATCACTGCATCGGCGATATGGTTAGCTTCCTGTTCTCGGGGACTGTCTGATTCGCCGATGAGAATCTTCATGCTTTGGCTCTCCTCACCAGAGCTGCGCTGCTGTATCACGTGTGCAAGCTCGTGTGCGAGAAGACGCGTCCCTTCCTTTGTATCGGGCATAAAGGTACCGGAACCAAAGACAATATCGCGCCCGATTGTATATGCCCGCGCCTGCACAGAGCGGGCAGCATTCTCAGGTTCAGCACCCACGTGGACACGCACCTCACTGAAATCCTGTCCGAAGCGTGGCTCCATAAACGCACGTGTCGATGAATCAAGTTGTTGGCCAGGAGAGTGTAGAACCTCATGTACAATGGGAGGTACCCGCTCGGGGCAATCCTGAAC
>JBAVWM010000325.1:0-9745 GCA_049697815.1 Methanoregula sp.
GCATCTCCCGGCCCGGGACAACCTTGAGGAGAACGGGACGTATTTTCATACCAACAGCCCCTGACAGCCGGAGGTCCGCGGTAATCTTTTCACCCACTCTACTGGTGCCCTGAATACTCCGGATAAACGGGTTCCAGTCCGGATATTTCTGAAAATCTGACAGGATTCCCCAGATCCGTTCGGGAGTTGCGTGAACTTCGATCTCGCTGTAGAGTTCACTCATACCGCCGGATTTCCGGTATTCTGGCGGTTTCGGTATTTTTACCGTCATTGATACATGATAATCCGTGTGCGGGTGTATTAAATCTGAGACAAAGAGCAAAACGGGATCAGGAAGGGTGAGTATCCTGGTTTTTCTTTGTTTTCTCCGCTTCCCACCGCTTCATCACTTCGGACCCTTCGATAAACACGAGCCCGTGCTGCCTTGCATAGATCTTTGCATCCGCCTTGGTACGCGCATACCCGCTCTCGTCATCCAGCATCTCGCAGATCGTGATGGCCGGGGTGATCTTTGCCATCTCTGCCATTGCAATCGAGAGCTCGGTCTGGCCTTTCCTCACATCGAGGAGCCCGTCCGCTGCCCGGAGGAGCGCCATGTGACCGGGAGTGCGGAAGACCTCGTGGAAGCTGACGTTCCCTCCGTTCAGCGCATGCTTTACCTGCTCGGCGATCGCGTTGACGGTCAGGGCACGGTCCCGGTCGGTAATACCGGTGAAGGTGTTGCGGTGGTTCACCCAGAGTGAGAACGATGAATGGTTCTTCCGGTCGTACGGGATATCCCCTTCCCGCTCAGCTACTGCTATCGCCCGCAGGGCGTCGCTGGCAAACGGGAGACCGAGACGCTGGGCGGCAACCGGATGGACAGCCGTGCAGATCAGCCCGCCGCCGTCTTTCCGCATCTGGAGGATATGCCTGGGAGTAACCACATCGGACCGGATAGCAAAATCCGTCTCGCCTTCGCGGTCATCGAAATCGTAGAGGAGGATGAACTTCCCGTCCCGCAGCGCCGCGAGCGCACCGTCCATCACGGCCCCACCTCAACACTGACGCTGTCTGAGTCCTCAACACCGAGTTTCCGGCGCAGCGCCATGGGGGCGATCACTTCGATGATATCCTCCGGGTAGTGCGTCCGGCCGGGAACAACGATACCGCAGGAGATGGTGCCGATCCGGCACGGGATGCATTTCGCGTCGCCGAAAGTCCGGCCATCGGTTGAGAATCCCTTGATCCGCGTCCATTCAAGCGCATCGATCTTTTTACGGACAGGGATGCTCGCGTGGTTGAGGCGGATGTTGAGCGTGCCGGGATAGGGTTCGAACCCAAGGTGGGCCTTGAACTGCTCCTTGTACGCAGGCAGGCTCATGTAGTACTTGCCCTCGCCGATCCCGGAGACCACGGCACCGTTGAGCGCATAGGTCTTGCCCCCCTCGGAAAAGATGCGGGAATATTCCTGGTGTTCCCTGCGGAGCTCGTCCTCGCCCTGCTTTGTCACGGTGACGTGCTGGCCGTCCGCCGTCATAGCACGGGTGATAAGTCCCTGTGTTTCGAGTCCTTTGAGCCGGCGCGATGCGGTCTGCTGGCTGATGGCAAGCATTGTTCCGATACTCTGGGTCGAGACAAAGACCGGGCCCTTGCACCCGCCCCGGAGTGCAATGGCCTTTAAGCACGGGAGATCTTCTGCGGGAATCATGCTTATCAAAATTGAGTTGCTTATTATTTATGAGTTGCCTTCCGACAGATGTTCCGTCGTGGTTCGTTTTATGTCGAACGGTCTTTCGTTAGGTATTTAACAGTAAGGGTCATTGATCATGAGCATGAAATCCGGATTGCGGAACCAGCTCGCCGAGAAGATGGCGGGCGAGATTACGCTGTCGGACTCACCGGGACATGCGCTGAAGAAGTGGCGCATGAACTTCGAGATTGCGCCGGGTGTTCTCTCGGACCGTCTCGGATTTTCCCCGTCTGTCATCAGTGATTATGAGAGTGGCAGGCGAAAAAGTCCCGGTACCGCTGTTGTCGGCAAGATTGTCGATACCCTCCTTGCCATTGACGAGGAAGATGGCGGCAGACACATCCAGAAATTTTCTAACCTGCTCTTTGCCAGTGTTGAAGATGACGTGATCTACGATCTCCATGAGTATAAGACGGCCGTCCCGCTCCAGAAGTTCGCGGACACGATCGGCTGCACCCTGCTCTGGGGGTCCATGGACAAGATCATCTTCGGTTACACGGTAATCAACAGCTTAAATGCAATCATGCAGCTCTCTTCCGATGAATTCAACCGCATCTACGGCTGGAGCACGGAGAGGGCGCTGGTATTTACCAATGTCTCGACCGGTAAATCGCCGATGGTCGCCATCCGTGTCACGCCGTTCAAGCCGCGCTGCGTGGTGTTGCAGGGCATCGATGCCGCGGACGTCCACCCGATGGTCGAGAAGATGGCAGAGAAGGATCGCATCACTATTCTGTGTACTGGCATGGAGATTGACACAATCGTAAGTACTCTGAGGGAACAAGAATGGTAGGCATCATTACCTACGGTGTATACATACCGAGATACCGCATCAAGGTGGAGGAGATTGCCCGGGTCTGGGACGCCAATGCGTCCGATATCACCGGGGGTCTTGGCGTTTTTGAGAAATCCGTCCCGGATATGGACGAGGACGCGGCAACGATCGCTGTCGAGGCGGCACGGAATGCCCTGCTCCGCAGGCATGTGGACCCCAAGGAGATCGGGGCCGTGTACGTGGGCAGCGAGTCCCACCCCTACGCTGTCAAACCGACCGCATGTACAGTGGGCGAGGCAATTGGTGCCACTCCGAACATGACTGCAGCAGATTACGAATTTGCCTGTAAGGCGGGCACAGCCGCGATCCAGACCTGTATGGGCCTCGTGAAGAGCGGGATGATCAGGTACGGGATTGCTATCGGCTCCGACGTTTCACAGGGTGCACCGAGCGATGCGCTCGAGTACACCGCGGCAGCGGGCGGGGCGGCGTACGTGATCGGAAACGACGACCCGATCGCTTCCATCAACCATACCTGTTCGTTCACAACGGACACCCCGGATTTCTGGCGCCGCGAGGGGCAGAACTATCCCCGCCACGGGGGCCGGTTCACCGGCGACCCGGGCTACTTCAAACACGTCAGGGGCGCAAGCCTCCTCCTTTTCGAGCAGACTAAAAAGAGCCCGAAGGACTTCACCTACGCGGTCTTCCACCAGCCCAACGCGAAGTTCCCGCAGAAGATGGCAAAGGATCTTGGCTTCACCTCAGAGCAGATCAAGCCGGGCCTTGTTGTCCCGTATCTCGGCAACACCTACTCCGGCGCATCCCCGATCGGCCTTGCCGCTACCCTTGACCGTGCAAAACCCGGCGACACTATCTTTGTCTGCTCGTTCGGGTCAGGAGCGGGAAGCGACGCATTCGACATCACGGTAACCGACGCGATCGAGGAGAAGATCAAACGCGATGCGGCCCCCAGTGTCGAGAAACTCCTTAAAAATCCCATCTACCTGGACTATGCACGATACGCGAAACACAAAGGGAAGCTGGTGATGCAGGTATGAGAGATGTAGCAGTCATTGGTATCGGATGCACCAGATTCGGGGAGAAGTGGGAGAGCTCTTTTAGAGACCTCTTCGTGGAGGCAGGGACCCATGCCCTTGAGGATGCCCAGCTCTCCGGGGAGAAGATCGATGCGATGTATGTCGGGAACATGAGTGCCGGCCGGTTCATTGAGCAGGAGCACATCGGTGCCCTGATCGCGGATTACGCGGGCATGGCTACCCGGCACATCCCTTCAACCCGTGTCGAGGCGGCCTGTGCATCCGGCGGTCTTGCCTTCCGGCAGGCCGTAATTGCAGTCGCAAGCGGGATGGAGGACATCGTAGTCGCAGCGGGGGTCGAGAAGATGACCGATGTCGAGCCCGGCGCGAGCACCGACGCCCTCACCGGTGCGGCTGACCGCGAGTGGGAAGGGTTTGTCGGCGCAACGTTCCCCGGCCTCTACGCGATGATCGCAACCGATTACATCCACAAGTACCACATGACCCGCGAACAGCTGGCACAGGTGGCCGTGAAGAACCACTATAACGGCGCCCGCAACCCCATTGCCCAGTTCCAGCAGGAGATCACACTCAGCACCGTTATGAAATCCACGATGGTAGCCGAACCCCTCCGGCTCTTCGACTGCTCGCCCATCACGGACGGGGCAGCAGCAGTGATCGTTGCACCACTCGACCGGGCAAAGGAGTTCACAGACACGCCGATCAAGGTGCTGGCAACGGCACAGGCAAGCGACACCATCGCACTCCACGACCGTCGCGACATCTCGACCCTCGATGCAACCGTAGCCGCAGGGCAGCGGGCGTTTAAAATGGCAAAACTGAG
Source organism: Methanoregula sp. (assembly GCA_049697815.1). Taxonomy (GTDB): domain Archaea; phylum Halobacteriota; class Methanomicrobia; order Methanomicrobiales; family Methanospirillaceae; genus Methanoregula. Next base: position 4,392 of record JBAVWM010000325.1, read on the forward strand.
CCACAAGGACATCGACATGGTGGAAGTGCATGACTGCTTCTCGATCGCGGAGATCTGTGCAATCGAGGACCTCGGATTCTGCAGGAAGGGTACGGCCGGTACATTCACCGCAGACGGTGAAACGGCGCTCGGGGGGAAGATCCCGGTCAACACGAGCGGCGGCCTCAAGGCCTGCGGCCACCCGGTCGGGGCAACCGGCGTCAAGCAGGTATGCGAGATTGTCCAGCAGCTCCGCGGCGAGGCCGGCAAGAGGCAGATCGACGGAGCAAAGATCGGCATGACACACAACGTGGGCGGTACCGGTGCCACGGTGGCTGTACACATCCTCGGGAGGTGGTAACATGACCGTTGCACGATTCTGGAGAAAGATACCCCAGCGTTACAACCTGGTGGGTACGAAATGCGAGAAATGCGGACGATATTTCTTCCCCCCAAGAACCTTCTGCCCTGACTGCCGCAGGACGGGTAAGATTGTCGACCACCGGTTCTCCGGCACGGGAACGGTGGTTACCTACACGGTTATCCAGACCGCACCGGACCAGTTCACCTCTCCCGGGCCGTACGTGCTTGCCATCATCAAACTCGACGAAGGCCCCCAGATGACCACCCAGGTCATCTGCGACCCGACAGAAGCAAAGATCGGTATGCGGGTGAGAAGCGTCTTCCGCCGGATAGCCACCGACGGCGAGAGCGGCATCATCCACTATGGCACGAAGTTCGTGCCGGTGGAATAATTTTTTTATTTTTTTATTCTTGCCGGAATTTTAAGATCCGATGGCAGGTACATGAGTAGTGCAAAACCAGCAAGGCGTTTTGCCCGTAAGGCATTGTAAAAGAAATCGAGAGAGAACTAACCCGGAAATTACTCCCCTCCCATCTCTCGTACGATCCGCCCGGCCCGCTCCTCCTCTCCGGAGGGCACCGGGACCACGACATCAAATGGCTGGATGATGAAGCGACCGACGAGCTGGGTGAACGAGAAGACAAGGGCCGAAGGGCTCTTCTTTCCCGCTTTTTGAAACGTTACACCGCCCCGGAATATCAAAAACGAGTGGAACGGGTAGACCGATCCTTCATACACGATCCCGCTGTGGGTAATGAGTGCCTCGTGGGAGGTCGCGAGCGCCCGCCGGCGTTCAAGCCATGGCATGAGCCGCGAGACCACAAAGAGGAACGCGGCAAAGACGAGCAGGATGAGACCGGTCTCCGGCCCCCCCTCCTCCACGAAGATGAGAAAAAAGAGGGCGACAACCACCAGCATGCCGCCGATGATGATGAACATCGCACGGTTCCGTTCCTGGTACTCCCGGTATTCCCGCTCTGCGCTCACACGGGCCATCTCCTCCGGGTACGTCCAGTGCGCGAGCGGGGAGGGATCGGCAAGGATCGCGTCCATGAGCCGGGCACGGCGGACAAAGAGCAGGGCGACAACAATACTACTGACAGCAAGGAAGAACGAGACGAAGGCAAGGGCGAACCCGCCACTCATGCCGTCAATGGTAAAATAGGAAACCAGACAGAGGGCGGTAAAGACAACTGCAGCGATTGCAGAGGAGATAACTTTTTTCCACTCGGTGTTGGGAATCATGGGGTTCCTGAAATAGTATTGGGCGGGAGGCTCCTTTGATTTTTCTTCTCCTGTTCCGCCCCATGCCGGGGGTGGTACCCCCTACCCCCTCGTTCATTTTTTTTCCGGAGGGGGCCTACCCCCCCACCTGCACGGGGGGGAGGTAGGGGGTACCACCCCCCCCTGCCCTCAAGCCCGGATCTGATTCCAACTCATTGCTGGGAACCGGTACTACCAGGAGACTCCGGTGATAACTCCACGCGAAATCCTGCATGGACCGATGCGAAACAGGAGATGTTACTCATTCTTGAGTCGGGGGGTTGGGGGAGTAACCCCCCCACCATAAAAAAATCCGGAGGGGGGGTAGGGGGGTCCCTGATCGAAACAGGGAGGGGGTACCCCCAGTCTGACAATGTGCGGACCGTGCCGTAATTTAAGATTTCCCGTCGGATGCTCCAACGGAAACGGAGGAGCGGTTCATGCATGACATGCCCGGCCGCACCAGGGGGATGGCCCCACTCCCCCCCCATGAGGCTGATTACACCATCTCAACCAGCCCGCACATCATACACCGCGTGCCACTGTGCCGGCGAATACGACCGCACCTCCCGCTCGGCAAGCACCGTCCCGCCCAGTTCCTGTATCCGGGCAGTATGCTCGCCTTCTGCGGATACCAGCGAATAGAGATGGATCGTTCCACCGGGTTTGCAGAGCCGGAACGCATCCGGCAGGAATTCCGTACCGGCAAGGGGGAGGTTCATCACGATCCGGTCGAACTTCCACGGCAGAATGCCGGCGAGCCGTCGGGCATCCGCGAGCGCCGGCAGCACGTTCTTCACCCGGTTCCGGGCAAGGTTCTCAAGCATCAGTTCAATTGCCTGCGGGTTGAGGTCGGCTGCAACGACGAGCGCTGCCCTGGCTGCGAGCGTGATGGCAAACGGCCCGACCCCGGCGAACATGTCGAGGATGACCTCCCCGTCCTGCACCTGATGAAGGATATGCTGCCGTTCCGTGGAGAGCCGGGCGGAGAAGTAGGCACCGGCAAGGTCGACCGTGAAGCGGCAGCCGTGCTCGGTCACCTGCGTCCGGGTCGTGGATCTGCCGGCAAGGATCGTAAACTCCCGCGTACGGTACTCCCCGCTCACCTCTCCCTTTGCGTAAACGGCCGTATGGAGCGACGGGCGGGACATAAGGATCTTCTCCGCACCCGCCGGATCGTCCTGCAGCAGGATCGCGATCCCGCCGACCAGCTCGTGGCGGGGGAGCGGGTCGCGTCCCGGGTGCGCCTCAAAGGTATGGCGGTCAGCTCCTTTGCGGGCTGAGAGGATCGGCAGGATGAGCATATCACCGTCCCGCAGAATCCTGAGCGAGGCGTCGAGCGTGCCTTCCCGTATGAGCGCCTGCCTCATCTCCTCCCCCTGCCGCGCCGGCACCCTGATGCCCCACTGTTCAACCGTCATCTGACCACCTCTATCATAACACTCTACGTACTAACCAATAATCATGGCTGATGATACCGGGCACCGCGAGAGCAAGGGCAGCGGTGCAAAGGCAGGTCACAATAACGAGAAGGATACCATTGTTCACGCGAAGCTCGCGGACGGTTCGCTCAAGCTCTACGAACTCGAGAAGGAACTCTCCCCTGCCGATGCGATCCGGGTCCGGCGCGGGTTCATCGAACAGGAGACCGGGGCTGCACTGGATACAATCGGCACCTTCTCCATCGACATCGAACGCGTGGTGAAGCGCAATTGCGAGAACATGATCGGCACGGTGCAGGTTCCCGTTGGTGTGGCAGGCCCGATCCGGATCAACGGCGGTCATGCACAGGGCAGGTACTGGCTTCCCCTCGCGACCACCGAGGGAGCGCTGGTGGCATCGGTAAACCGGGGCTGCAGCGCGATCACGAAGGCCGGCGGGGCGGAAGTCCGGATCCTGCACGACGGCATGACCCGGGCCCCGGTCTTTGCCACGGACAGTGTGACGCACGCGGTGCAGGTCTGCGACTGGGTGACGGCGCACCGCGACGAGCTGAAAGCCGCGGCAGAGAGCACCACCTCGCACGGGAAACTTGCCGGTATCGTCACGTTCGTTGCCGGTACCAGCGTCTATGTCCGGCTGGAGTTCGACACCAAGGACGCGATGGGCATGAACATGGTCACCATCGCGAGCGCGAAAGTCGCCGACCTGATTGCACAGGGCACCGGCGCCCGGCTCATCGCCCTCTCCGGGAACATGTGCACCGACAAGAAACCCGCCGCGATTAACGGCATAATGGGCCGGGGCCGGAGCGTCGTCGCCGGAGTCGCCCTCTCCCACGACCTTATCGAAAAGGTCTTCAAGACCGATGCAAAGTCCCTCCATGAAGTGAACTACCGGAAGAACCTCGTGGGTTCGGCACGCGCCGGCGCCATGGGGTTCAATGCCCACGCAGTCAATGTCGTTGCCGCGATGTTCATTGCCTGCGGGCAGGACGCCGCCCATTCCATTGACGGAAGCACCTGTATTACCACGGTAGACCTCACCGAAACAGGCGTCTATGTCGCCGTAACTCTCCCCTCTCTCCCGGTCGGGACCGTAGGCGGGGGAACCGGGGTCGAGACCCAGCAGGAATGCCTGAAACTGCTCGGAGTGGCAGGCAGCGGAACCCCTCCCGGAACCAACGCGAAAAAACTCGCTGAAATCATCGGTGCTGCGGTCCTTGCCGGGGAACTCTCGCTCTTAGGAGCGCTTGCCGCCCAGCACCTTGCCCGTGCCCACCAGCAGCTGGGCCGGGGATAATTTTTATCTTGTTTTTCATGCTCTGAAAAGAGGCCCCCGGTTATTATCCAATGGGGAGCAAAACGCCTTCTGGAATTAAAACCGGAACCACTTCATCATGACGAGAGCGTCCTCGCCATTGGCGTAATACTGGTCGATGGCAAACACCGGGCGGTATCCCATGCGCTGGTAGAACCGCTGCGCCCCGGTATTGGAGACCCGGACTTCCAGCTGGACGCCGGTGCCAAGCTCAAGAGCGACCTGGTGTTCGACCCGACGGACAAGGAGCTGCCCGACACCCCGGCGACGGTACCGCGGGCTGACGCCGATATTGCAGATGTGCCCGTAGATATTTTCCCCGGTATCCTCAAGGCCGCCCACGATAAATCCTGCCACGGCCCCATCGCAGATCGCCACGAAATACGTGGCTGGATAATACGCCAGCGCTTCTAAAAAGACCGACTGGTCCCAGGGATCGACAAACGACTCGTTCTCGATTGCGACAATCGCCGGTATATCCGCGGGGGAAGCGCGCCGTATCTGCGGCAGGGAATAGGTTACCAGATCGTGGGGGCGGATCGTAAATAAGTCACCTGCACCGTTCAGCAGTAGTATTCCTGAGCGCTTTGGGGACAAAGGTTTTGGCATGCTCGTTATGAGGCGAGTCACGGGAAATATATGGGATCACAGCCAACTCTTGAGAACAGGTTTGGGGGGTTCTCTTTACCGGTGGTGTCTGGTCTGGTGAAGGTCTATCGTTTTGCGGGTGTGCGGCCGGATCGCCCGGTGGCACAGGAGATCGCGGCGGTTCCCTACGATGTCGTGACCGCGGAGGAGGTTCGGGCAATCGTGGGAAAAAACTCACGGAGTTTCCTGCGGGTCAGCCGGCCGGATGCGGAAATGCCCGGGGTTCCGGCCGGGGATGCCCGGGTGTACGAGCGGGCGAAGGAAAACTTCGATGCCCTCCGGTCTCAGGGCCTGATGAAGAAGGATGCGACCCCCGGGATGTACCTCTACCGGGTGCGGC
>JBAVWM010000326.1:0-2606 GCA_049697815.1 Methanoregula sp.
GTGTTGTATGGGCAGGAAAATCTATGGTGAAAAAATAAAAGCGATTCATCATTTGGCGCCACAAAAATTTTTCATGCGTTTAATATTCCCCATAAATTAGCGCCCGATCAAGAAAATTCGGAATATTTCCAGAGATTAGGTAATACAGCGTTATCGCAATTTGGGGGATGCCCCAGTGGCGGGGGCGAAGCCCCAAAGAAGGTTTTTAAATTGAAAAATAGATGAGATTCTTTGAATTTTTTCCACAATAGTACTGATTCATGGTGGTCTTTATTGAGTTTTTAAAAAAAAAAATTCATCGATCTCTTTTACAATTCTCACGAGGAATAATAGGTCAGGTCCTGCTCTTCGGCTTTCCATCCTTTTATGATATCATTCACGGAACTGTCAAGCCTGACTGTCCCGATTTTTCCCTCTATTCCTGAAGAACGAAGGACATCCCGGACTTTCCCGGAAGCATTTGCAATCCTTAAGGTAATTCCCTTTCCCGAAAGATCGTCATACAGGTCATTGATCATGTCAGCTGCAGTGACATCAATGATAGGTGACGGGGAGAGGTCAATTACGACCAGCCTGACGGGTATCACCTGCTGTTGCATACAATTTTTTACCCGTGCGAGGAGGATGTGAGAGTTGGCAAAAATAAGCGGTGCATCAACACGGAGTATCAGGATTCCTGCGGTCTCTTCTTTTGCCGGTTTTCGTGTTACATCACCGTAGAGTGTAGTGCCGGGAATTCGTCCCTGCAGAGGAATATAGGGGAAGGAGATATTGTAAAGAATACCGATCAACGAGAGGAAGACACCTATTATAACGCCGCCGAGAATGCCGAAAATCAGTACCCCTGCAAAGGTGATGAGTGCAATGTATACTTCATATTTGTTCACCGACCAGATCCGAAGGAAACCACGGAAGTCTACCATGTTGATTACGGCAGCGATAATCAAAACCGCAAGTATCGGCTCCGGCAAATAATATAAAAATCCCGTAAAGAACAGGACAACCAGGATAGCAACCAGGCCGGCAAGTGCCCCGGAGAAAGGTGTCAGGGCACCCGCCCGGTCGTTGACCGCAGATTTACTGAAGCTGCCGGCAATAGGGAACCCCTGGAAGAAACCGGTCCCGATACTGCTTGCCCCGAGGGCAAGCAGCTCCTGATCCGTATCAATCTCATAGTTACGTGCCTTGGCATACGTCCGGGCAATGGTCGTCAGTTCCACGTATGAAAGAAGGAAAAGAGCCATGGCAAGAGGGAGGACTAAGGAGAAATCCCCGATACCCACATCCGGGATCGAGAAACAGGGAAGTCCGCTGGGAACTGCCCCGACAATCGCCACCCCTTTTTCAGGAAGGGATGAAAATGAGGTTACGATTATTGCCCCGACCACCAGAACAAGGCTGCCGGGCAACCGCGGTACCTTCTTTTCAAGAATTAACAGAATAACAAGTCCAGCAATTCCGACTGCAACTGAATAGAGATTTGCGTATTCAAGGTTCTGAAGAATATATACCGCTTTTGCAAAAAAATCTGAGGGGGCTCCTGCAATGCCCAGTATTTTTGGTATCTGGCTCATGATTATGACGAGGCCGGTTCCCACAAGGAAACCCTTAAGAACAGGTCCCGAAATAAGATTCACCAAAAATCCCAGCCTGAACAGCCAGGCAAAGAGGGCAATCACACCTACAAGGATCGCGGTATACGATGCCAGCATGATATATCGGTACGGATCCCCTGCTGCGATCACGGCGAGGACGGAAGCAAGAAGAATTGCTTCAGATGAACTGGCACCCACGACCGCCTGGCGGGACGTGGCAAAAAAGAAATACACTAATGGGGCAACGATGGAGACATACAGCCCATACTGGGGAGGGAGACCGGCAAGAGATGCATACGCCATCCCGTCAGGAATCGCAAATGCAGCGAGTGTCAGTCCTGCCAGCAGGTCGAAACGAAGCCATTTCCGATCGTATTTCGGGAGCCAGGAAATCACAGGAATATACGGGATTATCCTGGATAGTACCTTTTCTTTACTTCCTGGTTCGTCGTTCATTGTTCTTCTGACCGGGATTTGTTTATTATGAAGAAAATGAGACAAATCTTATTTAATCTTTCCATAAGAAAGACAGGTGGCACGAATACATGTCCTTTTATGCCCCAAGGATATTCCCTAGTTTCGTATTTTTATAAAATAATTGCTTTGAAAAATCTTTGTTTTTTCAATAAAGGACAGAATATACATTGACGGGGAGGAGAGTGCCTGACCCGCGGATCGCCCCTGCACTGAAAGCAATATTGACGTATTACCTTTGTAGGGAGTTATCGAATTATAGGAAAGCACAACCACACATCAATCTATATAATAGGTAAGAGCAGGGTGATTACATGACCAAAAGCCACTTTTCAGTTAATCCAAAAATGAAAGACTGGTCAAAAGCAGAACGTGACGCATACATACTATATGGCAAAGAGCCGGAGCAAAAGCGTACTCTATGATAGACCTGGACCTGGGACCAGCGAAAGGATTGCCATGAAGGTTGTACCCCCACGATTGGGATCTGCCAACAGAACGCGAATTGAAAACTCAAACATACCATCTTTATTATCA
>JBAVWM010000327.1:0-5300 GCA_049697815.1 Methanoregula sp.
CTGCAGGGCAGGATGGTTTTTTTAGCATTTTTTCCTCGCTGGTCATTGGTCCCCGCAGGGGCATCCCAGAGGAGTCATTGCAATTCAGGGCAGGGAGATATCATCCACGATTCTTTCACCCTGCATGGAGGAAGCTCGTCGGACTACCTCGGAATCCCTATCTCCGCGTGATAATCCCGCAAGTATAATCTGACCTCGCTCCCATGGTTATAAAAGAGAAATACCCATGCCGGCCCCTTTAAAGCATATTACCATCTCTGACCTTGTCCGGGTTCACGTCTGCCCCATCCGGTACTATTATGAACGCGACGACCCGTTTGAGGAGTCCGACCGGTATGCGGTCTGCAAACAGCTCTCCTACCATCTCGGCGACCCGCTCGATGCGGAGGTGATCTGGGCCGAGACGCAGGTTGTCCGCCCGAAGATTGATGCAACCCTCCGGGAATTTCTCGACCTCTGCATAATGGCCTGCACCAGGAGCACGTGGCAGCGGGCTGAGGAGACCGATGTCCGCGTACATTCGGAAAAGCAGGGTATTGCCGGCATGATCGACCGCCTTGCTCCCGACGGCTCCTTCTCGATAGTCCGGGCTGCAGGCGCGATGCCGTTTGGTACGTACGCGGCCGACCGGCTGCGGGTTGCCGCGATCGCGCTCTGTCTAGAGGAGATGACCGGTGAAGTGGTGAAAGGCGGGCACGTGGAGTACATTCCGGACGGGGTATCGCGTTTCCATGCAGTCCAGCCCCGGGACCGCAGGCAGCTCATTGCGACCCTGCACAAGATACGCTCAATTCATGACGGGGATATTCCCGTCCACCCGCTGAATGCACCCTGCGTGCGCTGTAAATACCGGGAGAAGTGCGACAGCACCCGCGGGCACCGGCTGAGCGAACTGCTGTGAGTTGGATCCCGGTAAAAGGGCAGGGCTGAAGGATCCCTTCCCCCATTCTCTGCAGCGGCTGGCAGATCATTTCAGGAAAAATGCGATGGGGGGATAACCGCCTAGCCCCGACATTTTTTATTATCCGATCCGGATAAGAACGGCAAAGAGCATCCGGTTACTCCGGCTCCTTCCCGCAGGCCGAGCAGCGAGAATGATGGACATCGATCGTCCCCCCGCAGGCTGTGCAGGTCCAGCGTTCCCGCTCGGATTTTAAAAACGCACGGATGCCATCCTTATTGATAGCCGCGAGGTTTTCGAGCATGCTCATGTGGTATTTTGTCCAGTAGCGTTTGTCCAGCTGCTTTTAGTCGCCGGCACGGGAACTCATCACAGGTATGGTAATACCTGTTTTTTACCTGCTCACAGGCAAAGATGGGGCAGTTCCTCCTGCACTGCCGTTCCGGCGCATAACACCCCCTGCACCGGTTCTTCTCCCGGAGAAACGCCATGCAGATGGCGCAGTCCATGCCGCAGGGCGCGATGAGGGTGGTCTTAAAGGGGGTTCTTCCCGTTCATGCATGGGGGTAGGTTTGCGATCTGTTAATAGATGGCGGGTCATGTCAGGAACAGGCCGGGACCCGTTGTACCAGCCCGCCGGATCATTTGTACCCGCCCGACCCCCTCCCCTCTTTTTGTTCAGCTCATTGCTCATTCCCTGTCGTAAAAAGAGCGGATTTCGGGTATATAATCCAGAAGGGGTGAGGGGGGTCGGGCGGCGTACTTTGTAAAACCGGGGCCCGGGTGGTACCTAAAAATCCGGATTTTTTGACGATATCTTCCTGTTTTTGTCGTTTCGGAGCGGATGCCAAAGTACACCGCCCGACCCCATTCAGCAGGTCTGACAATATATCATTGTGTCCTCCCCTCCCGCTTATTTGCCGGCCGCAAACCAATGGGAAAATTGAACGATGGTTCGGCTTGCTCGAACAGGAACTGAAATTATTCTTCTCAATCAGCGAGTTCGTTCTTTGGTACAATACTCTCAAACATCAAATGCGCCTCAATCCCGATGAATGTGAAACTCCTGAACAGGCATTCCGGAGAAAATTGCCACCTGAACGTGTTCTCGGTTATTCTCAGGAGTGGCTCTGTGCAGCTTTGAGTGAAATGAATGCGGGATAGCGCAGTAACAGGTACCGGGGGGCATCACACAGAAAAAGCAAAAAGAGATTCGTGAATCTTCAAAGAAACAATGGGGGACACCAGAAATGAGAGAGAAAATGCACAAATCGCATAAAGGCAAATCTCCTGTTATTCTGTCTTTTTCAGGATTTTAGGATATTTCAGTATCAGGTACCTGCGCCCTCATTTATTCAAAATCAGACAATTGCATTTTACCAATACGGTTATCCCGAATTTTTTGCTTGAGCTGAAAGATGCTGTATTGCCCAAATATCGCATCAGAGATTATTTTAATGTAGATCAAACCAACATCAACAAAATTAAGCGGCGTCCGGAACCCCCAAACCCGATAACTAAACAGATAATATTCCCGTTGAATCGCGAATTTTGAAAAACCCGGAAGATCCATATAGGCTCGTGATCGATTGGATTTTAAAATTTCCCTGTTTTCAGGAGAAAACAAACCATGCTCGATGCAAAAGGTATAGAGATCCGTACCGGGATACGGTTCAAAAATACTCATTTGTATACTATTCGGTTCACATTTCCGTGCGCATGCAATAGTCTCATAATATTCTTTTTTTGTTTCCCCCGGTATACCTACCAGCAAATTCAGCATCACCTTAATATTATATTTTCTCGCAAGTTTACAAAAGTTGACAATATCATCATTTTTGTACGAAGGTCGTCGAAGGATCTCTTTTCTGACTCGTTCGGACCCTGATTCCAACCCGATATTTATCGAAGTAAAATTGGCCCTTTTCAGTCGGATGAAAAAATCCTCATTTTCAATAATTTTTTTCACGGGGGAGACGTTGACACCGAATTCAATAGGGATTCCACGGTTTTCATTGAATTTCTCGAGACTGGTAAAAAGATCATAGGCATACGGTACATTCACACTCAGTGTTTCAATTTCCAGATAAATTGAATGAATGTTTGGATTTTTTTTCACCATTTCCGTAATTTCTTTAACAATATTTTCCGGTGACCGGAACCGGACATATGTACCCGTTGTCACTTTTGATAATGCATGGTTCGAACAAAAAGTGCACTTATTGGGGCATCCGCGCCCGATAAGTACGGAAGGGCGAAGATCCAGATCATCAATCCAGTTGTACCATAATGTCCTGTCAAGAAACGGCAAGCTGTCTAAATCCTCAATAAAATTTTCACGTGGATTTTTTTCAATGAAACCTGATTCTGTATTTTTGATCCACAGATTAGGTATTGAACCCGGTTTTTTTTGCATCTCCAGGTAATGTGCCAATTCAAGTATCGCTTTTTCCCCCTCTCCCACACATAATGCATCAAAATCCCCGTATTGTATCGTCTCTTCCGGGTTCAACGATGCATGTGCCCCTCCAAGCACCGTAAAAATGTTATTATCGATTCTCTTAATTTCAGTTGCAACAATTTTCATCAGTTCAAACTGCGAGGATGTGGCTGTTAAACAAAACAACACCGGATGATACTTATCAATAAACTCCTGTACTATTTTTTTAATATTCATCCGGGGGGTAAAGACGATTATATGCGGTTCATAATTGTGATCTTTTAAAACCGTGGCAATCAATGAAATACCAAATGGTATGAGCTCCTGAGATGCAAGGGGCTTATTTTTTGATGAAAAATTACTTACGGAATAAACACAACCAATGTGCACGTGCGCACCTCGCTTTGTCCGGCGGATAAATAACAATTATTTCTTTGGTTAATTCAATTGATTGGTAGTCCCGTCGGAATTCCTGAAGTTAATTTTTTATTTTATCCGCAATCAATTGTGTGTTATTTAAAAAAATTGCTCTGTAGAAATCATGTTACTTGACGCTTCAGGGGCTTCGCCCCGCCGCTTGGGCGCCCCAATTGCGATGACGCCGTATTACCTGTACACAGAAATGTAGAATTTTTCAGAGCAGGCAATGCAGAGTCATCACATGCGCCCCCGCCCCCAACGGGGGCAGGGCTGGCGCAAGGGGGGCGATCATATCTGATGCAATAGGATTTCTACAGAGCAAAAAAAATAAAACGAACATCATTCCCCCAGCAGCGTCTTCGACACGATATACTCGCCCCGGGCCTCCCGGGTGGTGCCGATGATCAGCCAGCGTTCGCTGCCGTGCTGCTCCAGGACCCCGCAGGCCTCGATGGTCTCGCCCGCGAGCGCCTGCCCGCTGTAGGTGTGGGTGAATGAGAGGACCCGGGAGACGGATCCATGTTCGACCTCGTAGATCGCGGGGTTGTCAAACGCGAGCGAGGCGTCCTTCACCTTTGCCTCGATGGTCGTCGTACCAAGAACGGCCCCTTTCCCCGAGGGAGCGTTTTTGATCTCATCGTAGGAGCGGGTGTAGAGGATGTCGAAATAGGTTCCCTCGATCTGGCCCCGGTTCCACTTCCGCTGCTCGTGAAGCACGAACTGGTCATAGGGGATCTCGGGCTTACGCTTCTCATAGACCCTGCGCCACATGTCAGGTGACAGCCCCTCAATCTTCCCGTCCCGGATCCCCTGCTCAACGAGTCTCTGGGCAACAAACCAGTGCTTCCCGTACACCACCATGTCGATATCCGAGCCCTCGTTGGCAAGACCGCAGAGGAGCGAACCGGTACAGCCGATGGTGCCTTTTTTGAGGCAGAAAAGGTCGAGCAGGTTCTGCACGCGGGGGTGGTCACGTGCGATACGGCCGATCTCCTGATCGGGCCTGAGCACCTGCTTCACATCGGCGTAGGGAACCCGGTGGAGGAGACCGGCGTACTGCGGCTTCTTCTCTGCTATGAGGGCATAGGCCTCCTCGAAGTCATATTTGGTATACCTTCGGCCGGAGGCGTGAATGCGTTCGCCGTCCGGATCCGGCACATACCGGAGCACGCATCCGACCGCGTCCGTATTGTCGTAGGTGGAGACTGCATACAGCCACCCGTCCTTGTCCTCGATGAAATCACGCAGGCGCACCGGCAGCATACAAAGAACCTCACAGGGTCAGAAGAAACTTTGCCACCCGGTCAATATCCGCACCGGCACGGAGGACCCTTTTTTCCGTAAGGTCGACAACGGTGCTCGGGGTACCGGGCAGCCGGCCGCCATCGATCAGGAATTCGTACGGAACCGTGCACTCGGATGGTATGACCGGGTCTTTTGCCCCGTGGAGGTTGGCACTTGTCGCGGTGATGGGCGAATCGAACGTCGCGATCAGCTGCAGGGCAAGGTCATGGGCCGGCATCCGGATCCCGATCAGGC
>JBAVWM010000328.1:0-4729 GCA_049697815.1 Methanoregula sp.
TCCCAACGCCGCTGGGGACGGACCCCCCCGTTGCGGAAGAAGCGCCGGCAGATCCCGCGATTGCGCTAGGAGCTGCCGGCATCGCGATCGGATTTGTGCTGCTCCGGCGCCGGTAATTTTTTCCCCGTTGCTCCCCTCCGTTTTCTTTCAACACCTCCCGGAGAGAATGCCCCTGTCTGACGCCAGCCCTCAGAAAAAAAGCGGGTAAATCCCGTAAAACCTGAACATCCCCGGGGATCTCCCTCAGGTGATTTTGGCGTGAGAGGCCCTGGGCGGATACTGGAATTTTTAAAAAATCAAAAAAGATGAGTTATCCCGCGTGGTAGCACGAGGACTTGAGCACTTCCACCTCTGTCGGCTGCATCAGCCCTTCGCGGAAGACCTCTTTAATGACAGAAGAGGCACAGTATTTCACCTGCACGCGGACGGACATCCGCTCCCGCTCCTCGAAATGCATGCTATACGAGAACTCCACGAGCCGCTTCATCGTGAAACTCGAGGAGAGCACGTAGACACAGATCCCGGCATCGCCGGGACCAAGGTCATCGTGGTCGATGGAGGTCATAAAGATATGGGTCTCTGGAGACGGCTCAACCGAGAACATGGTCACGAGGTTATGCGTGCTCTGCAGCTCGATCGTGCGGGGCCTTCCCGCTTTGATATCCGTGATCAACTCCGGGGCGATTCCAGTTAAGGCAGCACATCGCATTGTGGCTCACCCGTACATCGGCAGATCTTTTTTCGGGGTCTGTTCTGCCTGCTGCTGGACTTCCTCGGCAATTTTGCCCATGCTCTGCTCGATCTCGACCGCCTGGTCGATCAGGGGCTGGACCTCAAGCCCAAGGTCGTACATATTATTGAGCACCGCAATGGTTGCCGCAGAAGCCCGCGGGTCAGGAGCGTTCACGGTCTCTCCCAGCAGACCTAACCCGGGGATCCCCCGCACCTTGCATTCTGTCAGGATGCTCGATGCAATGCCCGAGATGCTCCCTACCGGGAGGACGATCGTGTGGTCCTGGATACGGCCCAGAGCCTCCGTTGAGGTAGCAACACCAAAGACCCGTTTCTCCGGCTCGTTGGTGACGATACCGGCAATCGTAAGCACTTCTTTTGGCTTATACGGTATCAGCCAGTCCAGGATCCCGTTCGAGATCTCGTAACAGATGGGGGGGGCGATCGGGATATCGGCAACGATTGCCGTGATATTGTATTTCTCGTTGTTCTTGGTATAAAGGCGGACCGGATTGTTGATGATGCCACCGTTCATCATGGCGAGCGGGGGGAAAAATCTCGAGGTCATTGAACCGATTTGCTCGAACTCCATCTGGTCCACGATGTACTGGAGTGCAATGGTACCGACAAGCCCGCTGCCCGGGAAACCCATAAGGACCGCGCCGTTGAGCGGAAGGGGTTTTGAAAAAATTTTGAGGTCTGTTGATTCTTCTGCCGTCATTAGATTAACATATACCCAGTACTAAAAAAGTATTATGCAAGAATACCCCATCAAACGCGGGCTTACCAAGGATCTTGAGACAAGGGTAGTTGCCGAGCTGAAAAATTGTTTTGGTGCCGAGGCCGAGAAGACCGCCCAGGGTTACCGGGTCCGGTCCGGGGCCCTCAAGCGTCTCGACGTGGTCATTGGTCCCGGCAGCAAGTCGGTTATCATCGATACGGAATCCGACATCACAGCCCCTGATGATGTGATCATCGATACCAACAAGCGATTCCGGAAATTCCTTGACGGGGTCACCGGCTTCTCCACCAAGGAACGGGTCAAGCGGGCCAAGAGTGTGGTCGGGGAATAGGCCGCGGGTATGACGACATGCGAAGCAGGCGGGAAGGTAGTGCCGGAAGGGAATACGTTCTGCACGTTGGCGATACGAAAGAGCGCCGGCTTCAGCGGAAAAACCGGCTGCCGGAGAAGCAACGCTCTTAACAGAGCGGGTACAATGACTCATACGTGATAATCCCATGCCGTTCTGCCCCGAATGCGGTAAAAATGTAGGCTCCTCGCAGAAGTTCTGCCGTTCCTGCGGAGCGTCACTTGTCGAAGAACCGTCCGCTGCTGTTGCCCCGGTGGCCCCGCAGTATAATGGGCGGAGCTGCCGCACCTGTGGTACACCGCTCGCACCTGATGAGAAGTTCTGCGGGAACTGTGGTACAAAAAGCGGGGATGTCCCCCCGGCACCCGCTCCTGCAGTCCCGGCTCCTGCACCGCTTTATCAGGCAACATCTCCGGCACCTGCGCCCGTGTACCCGACGCCTGCACCGGTATATCAGGCGCCCCCCCCAGCCTACCAGCCGCCGCCACCACCGCCTCCGCCGCAGTATGCAGCCCCGGTCCCGGTTGCACCCGCAGCGGGTACCCAGGTTTGTAAAGCGTGCGGAAACCCGATCAATCCCGGTGATAAGTTCTGCAGCAAGTGTCTCGTGAAAGTACCGGACATCCCTGCTGCAGTACCGGCCGGATACCCGACGCCTGCACCAGTATATCAGGCACCTCCGCCAGCCTACCAGCCGCCGCCACCACCACCCCCGCCGCAGTATGCAGCCCCGGTCCCGGTTGCACCCGCAGCGGGTACCCAGGTTTGTAAAGCGTGCGGGAACCCGATCAAACCCGGCGATAAGTTCTGCAGCAAGTGTCTCGTGAAAGTACCGGACATCCCTGCTTCAGCACCGGCCGGATACCCGACGCCTGCACCAGTATATCAGGCGCCCCCGCCGGCCTACAATCCCCCGCCGCCTCCTGCGGCTGCTGCGCCGGGTGGCTATGTCTGCTCCTCCTGCGGCAGCCCGGTGAGCGGATCGGAAAAGTTCTGCGGTATCTGCGGAGCCACCGTTGTTGCAGCCCGCGCTCCTGTCCCGTCACCGGCTCCGGTACCTGCAGCACCTCCCCCAGGAAAGTTCTGCGGCAGTTGTGGGGCGGCAATTTCCAGTACGACAAAATTCTGCGGCAGTTGTGGTGGAGCAGTCAACACCGTCCCTCCGGGAGGTGGTGACACCTCCTTTCGTCCCGCCCCCACGGTAGCTCCCGGCGGGGAAGAGGTTATCGGCGTCATCGCCAATGCCCGGAAGGTCAAGTTCCTCGGGGCCTCGTGGGACACCTGGAACCTCGTTGTCACCAGCCGCCGCATGATCATGGTCCAGATGACGGCTGCAATGATAAATGCCGCTGTTGCGGAAGCACAGGCCAAGGCCAGGGCAGAGGGCAAGGGGTTCTTCGGGATCATGAAGGACCAGTTGTCTGCCCAGTTCCGGTACGCTGTCCGCTACGAGACCATGAACACCGATATGGCCCTCGCGGAAACGCCCGGTAACCTCTCGGTTGAGAACGCCCGGATCACCGCGATCAAGATGAAGCTCCGCGATACCGGTTCCGGTTCGGTGGAATATACCGAGTTCAAGATGGTGATGGAATCGGCAGACGGGAAGTTCGAGTACATGATGGCTGAAGACGACCGGTTTATCAACCTGTTAAAACAGGTATACGGCGACCGGGTGCACATGCCGTTTGGTTACCTCAAGCTCGGGGCTGCCCGCATCAAATTCTTCTGAATTTTTTTACTCTGGAGAAATCATTTTAAAAAACTCTGACACTCCCAGGGGCTTTACTCCCCCGGGACATCCCCGCAGTGCGATGACGACGTATGATCTGCAACCTGCCTCGGGTCATCGTCATGCGCCCCGCCCCCCCAACGGGGGAAAATTTGGCGCAGGAGGGGGGCATCATATGACGTGAAAAGAGGTTTTCCGCAGAGCAGATTTTTTCATAAAGAACAGGGACCTATTTCCTTTTTTACGCCAGACCATGAAATACCGTATACTAAATTCGTACGCAGGGAACAAGGACTGCGTTTTTATGAACACCATTCTGGTATTTCTCACCGTTGGCTTATTCTTTTTCAGTGCACACCCGATGATCCTTGACGGTGGCTTCATGATAACGGGTCTGATGGATCCTCGCAGGACTTGTGGCGTATGCAACCGTCAGGGAGCCGGAAGAGTTCAGACAATCCTGAATTTTTCCTCATTTTCGTTCAATGGAGGGAAAAAAGAAATATCCGTTCCGCCTTTTCAGCGCCTCAGGCGGATGAGCAGGGCTGCTGCACCAAGACCCGGCAGAATGAAGAGGGGATTTTCCGGTGAATAGGTCGTGGCCGGACCCGGAACGGTTGTCGGTGTTTCTTTAAGGGGTGTCACGATTGGGGTCGCTGTTGTTGTCGGGACGGGTGACGGGTTTGTTGTCTGCACCGGGTTGAGCGGCGCCCGGGTATAGGTCCCGGGTACATCCGGCGCAACCGTATCCCCGATCATGGAGAACCCGTACAGGTTTATCTGGTCGGCGACCACGATCCTTCTCCCGTCGCTGCTGACTGCAATGGAGCGTGGCTGGATGATGGCATCGGTCTTCTTCGTGGTGATAAGGGCGCCACTTCTGTCAAGGACATAGACCGTGCGGTCGATCCCGCCAGCCGCGATCACCGATGCGTACCGGGACACGCCCACTGCATTGACCCACTGTCCGATCTTGTACCTCCAGCGCACGGTGCCGGAGGGGTCAATGGCAACGACCTCCTTGTCCTGGCCGCCAACAATGATGGCAGAGCAGTCGAGCTAGCAGTGCATATCTATGATCGGGTCTTTTGTTATTTCGTAACGCCAGTTGAGCGTACCGTCGCGGGTGTAGGACGCGACCTGGTTCGAGCCGGCCGTGATGACCGTGGATCCA
>JBAVWM010000329.1:0-6182 GCA_049697815.1 Methanoregula sp.
GCTCTTTTCAAACACTGCCCTGCTCCAGGCGCCATCAGGAAAGCGGTTGCCGGCTCTGTATCCGAAGATCCGGCCCGCCGGGAGGAGATCGGATCCTGCACGATATTGATTTTTTGCTCTGGAGAAACCCTCTTGCATCAGCTATGATCGCCCCCTTGCGCCAGCCCTGCCCCCGTTGGGGGGCGGGGGCGCATGTGATGACTCTTGCATTGCCTGCTTCTGAAAAATTCTCCATTTCTGTGTACAGGTACTACGGCGTCATCGCAATGGGGAGCAAAGGAGAAGTCCTTTGCGGCAGGCTGTGACCGGAACCGTATTGCCCTGACAGCGCCCCTTAGGGAGATTCCGGTATTCTGCGAATACGCGCCGGCTGGCATGATGGAGATCCGTCCGGAACCCGGGCCTGAATGAACCGTGTTTTTAAGACCGGTCACGTCCAGTACTGGATACCTATGGATCCGGTATACGAGCGAAATAGTACGCTTTCCACACTTCAGGCTGCGACAACCCGACTGGAACAGTCCGTGAATCTCCGGCTCATCCCACCGGAGGGTATCTCATTCGGGGTTGCCCTTCGTGGCGCCCGGGACAGCGGGGGGATTGCCGCCGTTAACGTCGGGATAAAAAACAGTGCGGCAGGGCGGGCAGCTGCCGGCCCGTGCGCATTCGGGACGGATGATCCGGTTGTCCGGATCATCCTGACTGCCATGAAATTCGACCCGGTCATGCGCAGCGCTGCCCTCCTGCAGTTTTCTGACGAGGCCCTCAAAGTGTTAAAAGACGACCTGTTCCTTGAATGCGCTTCCCTGGACCTTGTATCAAAAAACCCGGGGATCAGGAGCATGGACTGGGGCATTGCGTCCTGTTGCAAAGACGGTGTTCCCGATGTGATCTTCAGGAAAGGCGCCGGTGCAAAAGAATCGCGCATCATCCTGTTCGGTGAGAGCCCGTCCGACGTTGCGAACAATATCATTATCTGCTCCAACCGCATTTAACATAATGCACTTTGTGAGGAATCATCAATGGGAATCAAGCCATCCTACATTAAAACGCTCGGAAATGAACTTGTTGCCAAGCAACGCACAAATTTTTCGAATAACTTCGAAGAGAACAAACAGCAGCTGGAAAAGTCCGCTGTTATTGGAAGCAAGCGTGTCCGGAACCGTGTCGCCGGCTACATCACAAGAAAAATAAATACCAAGAAACACTCATAACCCTATTCATGTTTGAAGGTGTCCTTCCAGCTATCATAACCCCTTTTAAAAGAAATCCTGCCATGAGCCTGGATGTTCCCGGCCTTGAGCAGAACATCGGGTTTCTTCTTTCCTGTGGCATCCACGGGATTGTGCCATGCGGTTCGACCGGCGAATCGGCCACGCTCACGTTCGAAGAACATGAGAAGGTCATCAAGGTCACGGTCGATAAGGTTAATGGTAAGATCCCGGTTCTTGCCGGTGCCGGATCCAACAACACTGCAGAGGCAATCCGGCTCACGAAGGCTGCAAAGGACATCGGCGCAGACGGGGTCCTCGTCATCAGTCCGTACTACAACAAGCCCAACCGGGCCGGCCTCGTGAAGCATTACACGAAGCTTGCCGACCTCGATATTCCGGTTGTTGTGTACAATGTCCCGGGCCGTACCGGCCAAAACCTGGAGCCGGACCTGATTGCGGAGCTCGCACAGCACCCGAATATTGTCGGGGTCAAGGAAGCGAGCGGCAACATCGGCCAGATCTCCCGGATCATCGAAGAGACGCAGGACGAGGATTTCGTCGTGATCTCCGGTGATGACAATATCACGGTGCCGATCATGGCCCTGGGCGGAGCCGGTGTGATCTCGGTTGCAGCGAATGTTGACCCGAAACGCATGGTCGCAATGTGCGAGGCGATGAGAAAGGGAGACTACCAGAAAGCACTGGTCCTCCATTTCGCGCTCTCTCCCCTGTTCCGCTCCATGTTCATCGATACCAACCCGATACCGGTCAAAAAAGCGGTTGAGCTGATGGGGATGGCAGGCGGCCCGGTCCGGCTCCCGCTCGATGAACTCGATGCAAAGAAGACCGAGCAGCTCGCAAAAGTGATCGCCACCATCCCTGCACAATCAGCGGTAAAGCGTGCCCTGCAGAAGAAAGTCCCCCAAAAAACCGTAGCACGAAAAACCAAAGCCAAACAGAAGAGACGGTGAGCAGGCTATGATAAAAGTCGTAGTATGCGGCGCCTCCGGCCGCATGGGGCAGATCATCGGCCGTATGGTCAATGAGTCAAAAGACCTTGAACTGGTGGGGGGGATCGACCTCAAACCCGGTTCGTTCTTCGGTGTCGAGATCGTAGAGACAAAAAATGCCGAAGCGCTCCTTAAAAAGACGAACGCCGACGTCCTGATCGATTTCACCATTGCAGACGCTGCCGTTGAGAACGTGAAGATGGCAGCCCGCAATAATGTGGCTCTCGTTGTTGGTACAACCGGGATTACTGCGGAACAGCAAAAAAAGATGGATACAGAGATCGCGGGTCATGTGCCAGCCGTCATCTCCACCAACTTCTCGGTTGGCATGAATATTTTCTGGCAGATCCTGCGGGAGTCGGCACGGCTCCTGAAGGAATACGATATCGAAGTGCTCGAGGCGCACCACCGGAACAAGAAAGATGCCCCGAGCGGCACGGCAAAGACCATCCTCCAGATCCTTGACGAGGAAGCAGGCACCCGGCAGAAGATGTACGGGCGCGAAGGGATGACCGAGCGTAAGAACGAGGTCGGGGTGCATGTCATCCGCGGCGGGGATATTGTCGGAGACCACAAGGTCATGTTCTCGAAGAACTTCGAGACCATCGAGCTCTCTCACCGGGCATACGACCGGTCCGTTTTTGCAAGCGGTGCACTTATGGCAACACGCTGGGTGGCAGGTAAAAAACCCGGCGTCTATGGCATGAACGATGTGCTCGGGCTGGGGAAGAAGTAATTTTTCGGTTCTGTAGAAAATCTTTTTCTCATGACACGAAGCCCCTTCGGTCTTCCTGTTGCCTCGATTCCCGATGGACATGAGTCAGGATAGAAACCCTTTTTTTCTTTTCGCCGAAACATATATGTTGGAGTGAACAAGTTGGTAGCAGTCGTTGACAAAGAGAAATGTACCGGATGCGAAACCTGCGTGAGTGAATGTCCTGCATCGGCAATTGCCCTGGAAAATGAGAAGGCAAAAGTCGACAAGGATATGTGCGTGGACTGCCAGACCTGCGTAGATGTCTGCCCGTCGGAAGCAATTCACATGGAATAAGACCGGTACTTTAGATGCCGGCGTTTTGATCTTTTTTTGCCAACCGGGTTTTGCAGGGTTCGGTTTTTAAAAATCTCTTCCTGCACCGGTATGGTGTTTTATCCCCGTTGATTTTCCCGTGCTGACAGATCCGGCTAAAATCCACGGGAGACTTAATCGTTCATAATCATTAAAAAATTCAGCTCTGGAGAAAACCTCGTATTTTCGAGATCGGGAATGCCCCTCTCGTGCACCACGTTGTCCTCCAGGAGGACAGGAAGCATTGCGATGCAGGGGTGTTTGTTTCCTAAGCCGAAATTTCCGTCGTTTCCTTGCCAGGTACTACGTCCCTATCTCGACAGGAGGATGCCCCAGTGGCGGCATGAAAGCATTCCCCCAGGGGCATCAGAACTCCAGGATTTCTCCAGAGTGAAAAAATTCAAAAAAACAACGTTTTTATTATCACAGATGAAATGGGACATTATTACCCGCCTTACTATAAACGGGGAAAACAAAACACACAGGACCTGAAACCAATGATCAACGTTGCAGTGCTCGGAGCTACGGGCGCGGTCGGTCAGCGATTTGTTGAACAACTGGCAGCTCATCCATGGTTCAATCTTTCGACCCTTGCCGCTTCCGAACGCAGTGCGGGAAAGCCCTATGGATCGATCGTGAAATGGCGCCTTGATACACCGTTTCCCGAAAAAATCGGAAAAATCAAGGTTGTCCCCACATCGCCCAAGGCGATGAAGGATGTTGACCTTGTCTTCTCGGCCTTGCCAGCCGAGATCGCAACGGATGTAGAACGGGAATTTGCCGAAGCAGGTATTGCAGTCTGCAGTAATGCAAGTTCCCACCGGATGGATCCCATGGTCCCGCTCGTTGTTCCGGAAGTGAACCCGGAACACCTTGGCCTGATCGATGTACAGAAGGATGCCGGTTGGGACGGGTTTATCGTAACCAACCCGAACTGCTCCACCATCATGATGGTAACCGCACTCGCCCCCCTTCGTACGTTTAAGTTCACGGATATCCGCGTTGCGACCATGCAGGCGATATCCGGCGCCGGATTTGAAGGCGTTGCCGCGATGGCAATCTATGACAATGTCATTCCGTATATTGGTAAGGAAGAAGAGAAAATGGAGACTGAAGCCCTCAAGATCATGGGCACGCTGAAAGGCAAAAAGGTGCACAATGCACCATTCAGGGTCAGTGCAAGCTGCCACCGCGTACCGGTCATTGACGGACACACCATGGCCATCTGGGCTGATATCGTTGAGCCGGTCGAGAAACTCAGACAGGCATTCCGGGACTACAAACCCCCGATCAAGGGACTGCCTACCCAGCCGAAGGAATCGATCCATTTCTTTGAGGAGGAACCCGATCGCCCGCAGCCACGCCTCGACCGCATGCGGGGGAACGGCATGACCGTTTCTGTGGGCCGGTTGCGGGAAGGCATCCGCTTTATTGCCATGGGGCATAACACCATACGCGGTGCGGCAGGTGCAAGCGTGCTCAATGCGGAGCTTATTGTGAAAAAGAAATATCTTTAATGTGGGGAGACGCCATGCAACAGATAAAAGAGAACACCGTATTCGTAGGGAATAAGCCGGTAATGAACTACGTGCTTGCCGTAGTGACACAGTTCAGCAATGGTGCAGATGAGGTAACGATCAAGGCGCGGGGCAAGGCGATCTCCCGCGCCGTGGACACGGCCGAGATCTCCCTGAACAGGTTTCTTGATGGAATTGTAAAAAAGGAGATCATCACCTCAACAGAGATTATCGACACTGACACGGGAAAGACAAACGTATCGAGTATCGAGATCATCCTCGCCAATAAAAAATAATTTTTATATTCCCGGGCAGTTTTTTAATGGCTGGCAATGGCATGAGACCCAAAACGATTTAAGCAGAATTCACGTATTTATTTTTCGATGCGAGCCTATGCTCTGGCTGTTCTGATGCTCCTCTTCCTGAGTTGTACAGCACCGGCTTTTGCGGCGAGCGACGACCGCTACAGCTACATTACGGTAGAGGATGTCCGGATCAGGCTGGATAACGGCACCGCGGTTATCCATGTAAATTATTCCGTGGATGAAGGTACCCGTTTTATTTTCTTTTTACTGGGCAAACAGGATCTTAAAAACAAGTTATTAAAAATCCTGAATTATGACGAGGCCAAAATACAGCGTATCGACCTTTCGAGCGCTGATTTCACCGTCAATAATGCCTCATATTCCTATGGGGACGGGATCTACTGGTATCCTTCCCATGATTTCAATGTCGTTATCCCGTCACTCACCGTACAGTCTCCCCAGATTACCAGGAACTTTACGAATACAAAACAATTCCCTGGCGGGATGGGTTTTTTTGCCAAACCGGCTTCCCTGTCTTCGGTAGCACCGGAAGAGCATGAGATCCTGGCAACTGCTGAAACCGGAACACTAGATAATCCGGAGGGAACCGGATAATTTTTTAGAGAAGGGCATCTTCAGGGTCGGACATTCTTGTATCCTTGCCGTTCATGACAGAGACTTTTCTATCCGGTTCTCGGAAGCATTGTTTGGGAGCGGCAGGTAAACCTGCCGGAAGTTCCGCAATCGTGCAGATGTTCCATAGTCCATGGGAGCTCATTCCGGTACAGCTATTGTGTTCTGTCCCACAGAGTCATTCCCATTTTCAGGAAAAAGCAATCCCTCCGATGTGCGGAAGACCAAGGAACTTACACAACCTCAATTATTTCCTGTTTCCGGAGTTCCGCCAGTTTCCGGTTGAGGAAGAACTGGATAATAACACCGGAAATTGCCAGGATAATGCCGGCTATGGCAAAATAGATTATTTGAGTGGCTGCTTCTTCCGGCGTGAGGGGGAAGTGGGGGATCTCTTTCACCGGGAGGGTGAACAGGCTCGCACAGTACAGGAT
>JBAVWM010000330.1:0-1749 GCA_049697815.1 Methanoregula sp.
CCTTACTTGTGTGAGATTGTATTTTACTAATATCAACAAAGACAAGAACCAATTTGATATCAAGTTGTTACAGCAATATCAGGTATGAAATTTTTTATGGTAATGGAATATGGGATGATATTTCTGAGATGGATCAATAGAAATTTTATGTTCAGTAGCTACTACTAGTTCATCTGTCACTAGAAAATAAGATAGAAAATGGTATGTATCACTCACCCTCAGGGTAAAACTACACCGATTATTATAATTACCACTGTAGCCATTACATTATCGTTGACACCTACCTATTGTGAGATTAATCTGTTTGGCATATGAATCCGATACTGATATGAGGTGAACATGGTAGCAGGTACAGTGATAATGTTGGATGAGAACGATCTTCATAAGGCAGTTGATAAGTCCTTTGAAGAGATAGGGCTGCTTGACTTCAATATAGACCACAGTCTTCTTGAGCATGCTGGTATGGTTCTCTATGTCCCTACTAATGATGTCAGGTGTAAACCTCTCAAGTGCCGGTACTTCCCCATGGACTACTTTGAAACAGATTAAGGAGTAATCATGAAACTGTTCAGCATCCTTGTTATGTCTTTTATGATGGTGGTTTCCATTCCTGTACTGGCAATGGATCATCCTGATGAGGTTGTGGTTGTCTGTAAGATCCCTAAGGACATGAAGCCTTGTCCTGTATGCAATAAGATAGAATACCTGGTAATGGAAGACTCAGGTAAAGGGTTCTGGACCATCAGGTGTGAGAACCCCTCTCACTATCCATACTTCCTTGTCATGTGTTCAGGTATCGATCCGGATGATGCTATTAAAATATGGTGTCATAGAGGTAAGGTAAAATAAAAAGGGAGCCGGTTAAGGCTCCCTCCTGTACTACTTCTTCTTTTTCTTATCAAAGTAGCATCCAATACCTAAACCAGTAATAGCTGCTACGATTCCGGTTACCACCAGGGTGAGTATACCGGCTACCATACCTCCACCCAACAGGCTTCCTATGAGGGCAAGGAGAGCTACAATCTCAGCTGCATTCAACCCTGCCAGTAAAGCTGCTATGGCTGCATAGTCTGCTGCAGGTAAACCACCACCCAGGATAACCTTCCACTTGTTCCGTTTGAGGATTTCAACGATCTTTGCTGCTCTTTCATTAATTGTCATCTTAGTCTCCTTCGATTTAGTTTTAGAACAAACAGGTTGGTATCGAAGGAGGGAGGACCTCTTTTTCTGGTAATCTGGACGAGACTATCTATTCGGGGTAAATAATATAAAATGCAATTTGTACATGTAAGCAGCATATTGGCATATGCTGCCCCTCTCTCTTACTTTCATAACCACACCTTACTCTCTAATTTGAATCGGGTCAATAGATATTAGGGAAATGGGGTACCCACTCGGAGTCGAACCGAGAACCACCTGCTCCATAGTTTTCTGAGGAACTCCTTGTGTCTCACAACGAGGAGTACAACAATGCAGGTGCTCTACCCAATTGAGCTATGGGTACCACAAAGTATAAAGATGGGGAGCCTCTGTGAGGAGGCTCCCTATATCGAAGTGGAGGCTATACTTTCTACTTCAAAAGGTTGATGATGGTATCCTTCTCCAAGTCCTCAGGTGCAAGACTCAGGTCAACCTCATCCTTGAACTCGATCTCTTTTACTATCTCAGCCCCTGCCATCTCAAGAAGATCGTTCAAGGTAATCATGTTCTTGAGGTAGTTCACCAAATAGTCTCTGGACTGATCTATAT